>PWJM01000158.1 GCA_003560915.1 Syntrophomonadaceae bacterium | reverse complement strand
TCCAGGAGGGCCGTAGGTTCGTCTAAAATTAAACAGCGGGGGCGCATGGAGAATACTCCGGCAATGGCCACCTTCTGTTTTTGCCCCCCGGATAAAAGGTGCGGGGGCCGTTTGGCCAGTTCATAAATTCCCACCCTTTTCAGGGCATCATCCACCCGTGCCCGGATTTCCTTTGAAGGCAGCCCTAAGTTTTCAGGGCCGAAGGCTGCATCCTCCTCCACCGTAGTGGCCACAATCTGATTGTCCGGGTTTTGGAATACCATCCCAGCATTCTGCCTTATTTTCCAAAGGTTTTTGGGATCGTCGGTGGACAAGTTGTCCACCATAACCTTTCCCCTGGAGGGGATCAGAAGGGCATTCAACAGCCTGGCCAATGTAGACTTGCCGGAACCGTTGTGTCCCAACACCGCCAAAAATTCACCTTCTCTTATGTTTAGGGTAATATCCTCCAGGGCTAAGATCTGGTCTTCCCTGCCTTGATTATAAATGTAGCTGACTTCTTGAACCTGGATCATTTCCCGCAAATTTAATCACCTGTTCCAAAAACTTAAATTCGTTACACCAGTTCCAGAATAGCCATAGGTGCAGCATCTCCCCGACGGGGCCCTTTTTTTAAAACCCTGGTGTAGCCCCCCTGACGATCCTCATATTTGGGAGCGATATCATGAAACAATTTATAAACTGCATCTTCATCCAGCATATAGCTTAAAGCCTGACGTTGGGCGTGCAGGTCACCCCTTTTACCCAGGGTAATCATCTTGTCTGCAATACGCTTGACGGTTTTAGCCTTAGCTTCTGTTGTTTCTATTCTTTCCGCAAGAATTAGAGAGGTTACCATGTTTCTTAACAGTGCCCTCCGCTGGTTGCTTCTGCGACCAAATTTTCTGTAAGCCATTTCGTTTCCCCCCTTCCTTACTCATTGCTGGCCTTCAAGGATAGGTTTAAATCTGACAGTTTGTTCTGCACCTCTTCCAGGGATTTCTTCCCCAGGTTGCGTACTTTCATCATATCGTCTTCGGATTTTTGTATCAGTTCCTGTACGCTGTTGATGCCTGCTCTTTTCAAACAGTTGTATGAACGGACGGAAAGGTCCAGTTCCTCGATAGTCATTTCCAGTATCTTGCCCTTTTCATCTTCCTCTTTCTCAACCATGATTTCCACATCGTTTATTTCCTTGGTGAGGTTAATGAAAAGGCTCAGGTGTTCATTTAAAATCTTGGCGCCCAGGCTGATGGCTTCGTCAGGCCGAATGCTTCCGTCGGTCCATACTTCTACGGTAAGTTTATCATAATCGGTAATCTGTCCTACCCGGGTATCCTCAACCTGGTAATTCACTTTACTGATGGGAGTAAAAATTGAGTCAACGGGTATGATACCAATAGGCTGATTTGGTTTTTTGTTTCTCTCCGCCGGCACGTACCCTCTTCCGTTTTCTGCAGTAATTTCCATATAAAGCCTGGACCCCTTTTCCAGGGTGGCAATGACCAGGTCAGGGCTTAAAATCTCTACCGTGGGAGGCCTTTTAATCTCTCCAGCGGTAACTGCTCCCTCCTGGTTTGCTTCCACAATTAAGGTTTGAGGTTCAGAATCGTTAATTTTCATGGACATTTTTTTCAGGTTAAGGATAATTTCTGCCGTATCCTCTAGAACTCCTGGAATCACAGAAAATTCGTGCAGTACATCGTCAACTTTGATCGACGTAATAGCAGACCCTGGAAGGGAAGATAGAAGGATTCTACGTAAAGAATTGCCCAGGGTAATACCGTATCCTCTCTCCAAAGGCTCTATTACAAACTTACCATAGGAATTACTCTCGTCCGAATAGACACACTCAATTTTCGGTTTTTCAATTTCAATCATATAATCAGACCTCCTCTTATAAGTCATGAAAACCTTCTGAGGGGTAAATTTTTAACGGGAGTAAAGCTCGATGATT
The DNA here is from genome assembly GCA_003560915.1 of Syntrophomonadaceae bacterium. Classification (GTDB taxonomy): domain Bacteria; phylum Bacillota; class Dethiobacteria; order SKNC01; family SKNC01; genus Contubernalis. The sequence continues at coordinate 26,045 of PWJM01000158.1, read as the reverse complement.
AAATGTTCGCTGATGGGAATATCAATTTCTTCTCTGGAAGGAAGACGGACCACTCTGCCTTTCCACTTCTCTGCATCAAACTCCAACCACTCCGGTTGGGCCCTCTGTTCTGCAATTTCCCAGAGTTCCTTAAATCTAGGCATGCTACGGCTTTTTTCCCGTATGGATATTTCATCATCCGGTTGGACCAGGTAAGAAGGAATGTTCACTTTGTGATCATTCACCCGTAAATGTCCATGGGTAATCATCTGCCGGGCTTCACTTCTAGAGCCGGCAAGCCCTAAACGGTAAACCACGTTGTCCAGCCTGCTTTCCAGGATCTGAAGCAGGGTTTCCCCGGTTACACCTTTGATTCGCTCTGCCTGCTTAAAATAATTCCTAAACTGCTTTTCTAAAACTCCGTAGATTCTCCTGGCTTTTTGCTTTTCCCTTAACTGTAATCCAAATTCTGAAACTTTGCCCCGCCGGGACTGTCCATGCTGACCCGGGGCATAAGCTCTCCGGTCAATGGCACACTTATCAGTGTAGCACCTTTCACCCTTTAAATAGAGTTTTAACCCTTCACGGCGGCAAAGTCTGCATACAGACTCTTTATATCTTGCCATTCGTTACAGTAACACCTCCATAATATTGACTGTTATAATTTTTATACTCTTCTTCTCTTTGGCGGCCGGCAGCCGTTATGAGGTATGGGAGTAACATCCTTAATAAGGTTAACTTCCAATCCTGCTGCCTGCAGCGACCTGATGGCTGCCTCACGGCCGGCTCCGGGCCCCTTAACTAAAACCTCCACCTCTTTCAGTCCATGTTCCATAGCTGCTTTAGCCGCAGCGTAAGCAGCCATCTGGGCGGCAAAGGGCGTGGACTTCCTGGAGCCTTTAAAACCTACGGTACCCGCACTGGCCCAGGATATACTGTTTCCCTTTAAGTCGGTAATAGAAATAATGGTATTGTTAAAGGTTGACTTGATGTGAGCCACCCCATGCTCAATATTTTTACGCTCACGACGGCGCGGGCGAGCGGTTTTTCTTTTAGCCATTCATTGTCCCCCCTTTTAAATTTTCTTTCTCCGGATTCCCACGGTACGTTTAGGCCCTTTTCTGGTACGGGCGTTATTTTTTGTGGTTTGTCCTCTTACCGGTAAACCCCGGCGATGACGAATCCCCCGGTAGCTCCCAATCTCAATAAGCCTTTTAATGTTCATGGTAACCTCCCGGCGAAGGTCCCCTTCAACTTTGTGTTTCTTTTCAATTATATCCCTAAGGCGGGCGATTTCGTCCTCTGTAAGATCCCTGACCCGTGTACTGTTATTCACTCCGGTATCGCTTAAAATATCCTGGGAGGTCTGCCTCCCGATTCCAAATATATAGGTAAGGGCTATTTCCACCCTTTTGTCTCTGGGTAAATCCACTCCGGCTATCCGTGCCACATTTCCACCTCCCTTTTTAGAAAAAAGTCGACAAATAAATAAAGTACCCTTTTTTTCCTTAAAATATTCACATTTATGCTATTTCCCCTGTTTCTGCTTATGCTTAGGGTTTTCACAGATAATCATGATCTTTCCTTTTCGTTTGATTATCTTACACTTCTCGCAGATTTTTTTTACGGATGGTCTGACTTTCATCCCTATGCCTCCTTATTTATAACGATAAGTTATACGGCCCCGGGTCAAATCATATGGTGATAACTCTACTAAAACCCTATCTCCCGGTAATATACGGATAAAATGCATCCTTATTTTTCCGGATACATGGGCTAATATTTTATGCCCACCTTCAATTTCTACTGTGAACATGGCATTAGGTAAAGGTTCCACCACAGTACCCTCAACTTCAATCACATCTTTTTTGGACATCAGGCAGTAAAAACCTCCCTTTTCAATGCTTCTTAATTTTCTTTTGCAGCAGCTTATTTAGCGCCTTAACCAGCTCATTGTCCTTCAATTGCTGCTGTTCCAGCATCTTTCCCAGTTCCTCATCCACATAAGGAAGTATTTTCAGATGCTTGATATTTTTACGCTTTGAGCTTTTTATTTTTCGGCTGCTTCCATTGGCTACCTCTACAAACTTTTCATCAATAATCCGGGTAACGATGTAATAGCTTCCCCGATCCCTTCCGGCATTTGAACTCACTAACTGGCCTGTGGTTGGGAAATTCAAGACCAACCCTCCTTCGGATCCAATTTCACCACGATCCTACATTTAATCGCAGTGGGTAAGGATTTCTGCCCCTTCTTCCCTTATGGCTACGGTATGTTCAAAGTGAGCAGAAAAACTGGCGTCTTGGGTTACCACCGTCCAGTTATCCTCCAGGGTCTCTACCTGCCAGGTGCCAATATTTATCATGGGCTCAATGGCCAGGACCATTCCCTTTTCCAGTTTAGGACCTCTACCGGGCCTCCCAAAATTGGGGATTTCCGGCTCTTCATGCATGCTGCTGCCGATCCCGTGCCCCACATAATTGCGGACTACATGGTAACCCTGGGATTCAGCAAAGGTCTGAACCGCATGGGATATGTCCGATAATCGATTCCCTGTTCGGGCAAACTCTATACCTTTATACAGGGAATCCCGGGTAACCTCAATCAGCCTGGCTGCCTGGTCACTAATTTTACCTACCGGCAGCGTCACCGCCGCGTCTCCATAGTAACCCCGGTAACATACTCCCACATCGATGCTGATGATTTCCCCCTCTTCAAGTTTCCTTAAGCTGGGAATTCCGTGAACCACCTGTTCATTTATGGAGGTGCAGATGCTGGCGGGAAAACCATTGTATCCTTTAAAAGCCGGTTCTCCACCATGGGCTCTTATGTTTTTCTCTGCAATAACATCCAGTTCTGCTGTGGTGATTCCCGGGACAACGGCACGGGCCAGGATTTTGTGGGTTAAGGCTACAATTCTGCCTGCTTCCCGCATCAGCTCAATCTCCTGGTCAGACTTTAAGGTAATCATGAATTCAAACCTCCGTTACTTAATAAAGCCCTGATAGTGCCTCATCAAAAGATGGCTTTCAATCTGTTTAACCGTCTCCAGGGATACACCCACTATGATGATAAGGCCGGTTCCGCTGAAAATAAGATTTAAATCCGTAGTATTCTGTAAAATAATAGGTAACGTGCTGATTGCTGCCAGCGACAGAGCCCCTGCCAGAATGATTCTGGACATGATTCTTTCTAAAAATTCTGCCGTAGGCCTGCCAGGCCGTAACCCCGGAATAAAACCTCCGTGTTTCTTAATGTTCTGAGACACTTCCACCGGATTAAACTGAATAGCCGTATAAAAATACGTAAAAAAGATAATTAAAGTAAAGTATAAAACCGTATTTATGGGCGATCCCCAATCCAATAGGGCAGCAATTCGCACCGTAATGGGATGGTTTACAAACTGTGCCAGCGTGGGTGGAAACATCAGTATGGAGGAAGCAAAAATAACTGGAATCACTCCGGCCTGGTTTACTTTTAGTGGTATATGGGTGGACTGTCCACCGTATATTTTACGTCCCACTACTCTTTTGGAATACTGCACCGGAATCCGTCGTTCTCCCTGCGTAAGCATAATAATAAACACAACCAAACCCAGGAAAAAGATCCCAATGGCTAAAACTGCCAGAATAGATGTCTGCCCTACCCTTATTCTTTCGAACAGTACCACGGCTCCCTCGGGGAAACTGGCGATAATTCCGGCGAAGATAATCAGTGATATACCGTTGCCGATTCCCTTTTCCGAAATCTGTTCACCCAGCCACATCAGGAACGCCGTTCCTGCAGTAAGGGCCGTGATGATGGTGATATAGGATAGCGGTCCGGGATTAATGATAGCACCCCGAATCAATCCAAAGGTCATGGCCACCGCTTGAATGGAAGCCAATACTACCGTGGCATAACGGATATAGCGATTGATAATCTTTCTGCCTTCTTCTCCCTCTTTGGCCAGCTCCTCCAGTTTCGGTATAACCACCTGCAGCAGCTGCATAATAATGGACGCATTAATATAAGGGGTAATGCTCATGGCAAAGATGGTAAAGTTGCTGAGGGCTCCTCCCCCGATGACATTTAAGAATCCAAATAGAGTGTCTCCCCGGAAGAATTCCTGCAGCTGCGCCACATCAATTCCCGGCACCGGGACATGAGACCCCAGACGGAATACTACAAACATCATTAATGTAAAAAGGATTCTGTCCCGAAGCTCCTTAATTCTCCACGCGCTCCGAATAATCTCCAGCATCAGTTATATCACCTCAGCCCTGCCGCCTGCAGCTTCGACTTTTTCTGCGGCGGTTTTACTGAAATAATGCGCCTTTACGGTTAATTTTTTGGTCAGGTCTCCGTTCCCTAAGATCTTTACACCGTCTTTAACTGACTTAATAATCCCTGCTTCTAAAAGCAGTTCCGGTGTCACCTCTGTACCTTCTTCGAAACGGTCTAATACTTTTATGTTTACTTCAGCTATTTGTTTTTTGAAGATATTGGTAAAACCTCGTTTGGGAAGCCGCTGCTGCAGAGGCATCTGTCCGCCTTCAAAACCCGGCCTTACTCCTCCGCCGGAACGGGATCTCTGCCCTTTATGGCCTCTGCCCGCTGTCTTGCCCAGTCCTGTCCCCAGTCCCCGGCCTTTTCTTTTAGCCTTCTTCCGGGCACCCGGTGAACTCTTCAGCTCATGTAAGCGCATTTTGAACACCTCCTTTTTAAGGTTACAGTCTTGAACTTTTAACTGATTTCTTCAACTTTAACCAGGTGTTTTACTTTATTAATCATCCCTCTTATTTGAGGTGTATCCTTATGTTCTTTACTTTTGTTCATCCTGGTAAGCCCTAAACTGATCACAGTCTTTTTTTGAGTCTCTGCATATCCGATAGGGCTCTTTACCAGGGTTACCCGCAGCATTTTCATAATTTACCCTCCTAACTAAAGAGCTCAGAAACGGTTTTGCTTCGAAGCCTGGCAACTTCCTCCGCCATCTTCATTCTCGTAATTCCCTCCAGGGTTGCTTTAACCATGTTGATGGCATTGGCGGAACCCAGGGATTTAGTCAAAATATCTTTGATTCCTGCAGCCTCCAGCACTGCCCGTACGGGGCCACCGGCAATCACACCGGTTCCCTTGGAAGCAGGCTTTAAGAGGACTTTCCCTGCTCCGAACCTACCCAAGATTTCATGGGGAATGGTGCCCTCCACAATGGGGACAGAAATCATATTTTTCTTGGCGTCTTCCATGCCTTTACGGATGGCTTCCGGCACTTCCCCGGCTTTACCCAGGCCTGCGCCTACCTTGCCCTTGCCGTCTCCTACCACTACCAGTGCACTGAAGCTGAAGCGTCTTCCGCCTTTGACTACTTTGGCTACCCTGTTAATCTGTACTACTTTTTCTATAAATTCGGATTCTTTAGAATCTTTGCGTCTATCCCTTTGCAAGCTTTTCCCTCCTTTATCACAGAATGTAATTCTTATAATTTGTAATTAGATTTCTAAAATTTAAGCCCTGCTTCTCTGGCTGCATCGGCTAAGGCTTTCACCCTGCCGTGAAAACGGTATCCTCCCCGGTCAAAGATGACGGTAACCACACCTTTTTCCAGCGCCCTTTTGGCTAATAATTCTCCCACCTGTTTTGCCTTTTCTTTTTTGTTCAAACCCTCCAGTTTTCCTGTCAACTCAGGGTCAAGGCTGGAAGCGCTGACCACGGTGGTTCCGCTGTGGTCATCAATGACCTGGGCATATATCTGCCTGGAGCTGCGGAAAACGTTCAAACGGGGTTGATCGGCTGTTCCAGAGATCCGGGACCTGATGCGCAAATGTCTTTTCTTTCTTAAAAGATTTCTGCTTTCTTTCCGGAACAATGTTATTCCTCCCTTCCAACGGACTACTTACCGGCTTTACCTACTTTTCGCCTGATTTTCTCATCCAGGTATTTTATTCCTTTGCCTTTATAGGGTTCTGGTCTCCGTACATCCCGTATATTGGCAGCTAACAATCCCACTGCTTCCTTATCGATGCCCCTTACTATGATTTTATTGGGCGCCGGCACATCTAGTTCAATTCCTTCTCCCGGCTCAATAATCACGGGATGAGAATAACCGATGGCAATGTTAACGTTATCTCCCTGTTTGGTAGCCCTGTAACCCACACCTACCAGTTCCAGGGTTTTTTCAAACCCTTTGGTAACCCCTTCCACCATGTTGTTAATCAAGCTCCGGGAAAGACCGTGTAAAGCACGGTGCGGACCGCTGTCCGAAGGGCGGGTTACCGTCAGGACATTGTCTTTAATTTCAATACTCATGTCCTTTGGGATAATTTTATTAAGCTGCCCCTTGGGACCTTTTACCGTGACCAGGTTATCGGAAACCGTGATTTCTACGCCCTCGGGAATGTTGATAGGTTTTTTGCCAATCCTGGACATTACTTAAGACCTCCAATCAATATTACTTATTTACCATACGTAGCATATCACTTCTCCGCCTACTCCAGATTTTCTGGCGTCTCGATCGGTCATCAATCCATTTGATGTGGAAACTATAGCAATCCCCAGACCCCCTAAAACTTTGGGCAGTTCATCGTTGTTTGCATATACCCTCAAACCCGGCTTGCTGATTCTCTTTAAACCGGTAATCACTCTCTCTTTTGAACCCCCGTATTTCAGGTAAACCCGTATCAAGCCCTGTTTACCGTCCTTACGATATTCATATTCTCTAATGAATCCTTCACTTTTCAATATCTCTGCCAGGGCCAGTTTCATTTTTGAAGCCGGTATTTCTACCTGCTCGTGATGAACTCTGTTGGCGTTTCGAATTCTGGTGAGCATATCTGCAATCGGATCCGTCATGGTCATATCAAGATACCCCCTTTCACAAGTACTATTTACCAGCTGGCTTTTCTAACTCCGGGTATTTTCCCTTCATGAGCCAGCTTGCGAAAGCATAGACGGCACATGCCAAATTTTCGCAGATAAGCATGGGGACGTCCGCAAATCATACAGCGATAGTACCCTCTTACTTTAAATTTCGGATCCCGCTTTGCTTTAGCAATTAACGACTTTTTGGCCACCTTGTTCCCTCCTTAAGTGCAAATTTCCTAAGCTTTAAATGGCATCCCTAAAAGCCTAAGGAGTTCTCTGGCTTCTTCATCAGTTTTTGAGGAAGTAACCACGGTTATATCCATACCCATGATTTTTTCCACATCATCATAGTTAATTTCCGGAAAAATTAACTGCTCCTTTAAACCCAGAGAATAGTTCCCTCTGCCATCAAAGGATTTGGGAGAAATGCCCCTGAAGTCTCTCACCCGGGGTAAGGCTGTATTAATCAGTTTTCCCAGGAAATGATACATTCTCTGGCCTCTTAACGTTACCTTACAGCCGATGGACATACCCTCTCTCAATTTGAAACTGGCTACAGATTTTTTTGCTTTGGTAACTACAGGCTTCTGGCCGGTAATTATGGAGAGGTCTCTGACCGCAGCATCCAAAAGCTTTGGATTTTCCTTGGCTTCACCTACGCCCATGTTAATTACCACTTTCTCCAGGCGCGGCACTTCCCAAACGTTATTATAGTTAAATTTCTTAATCATTTCACTTCGCACTTCATTTTCAAATTTATCCTTAAGTCCGGACAAAACCCCTACCTCCTTTCAACGGAAATTAGCGTTCGATGGTTTCCCGGCATTTACTGCATACTTTGGCTTTTGTCCCGTCAGCCAGTATTTTTTTGCCCACTCTGGTCGGTTTTTTACAGGAAGGACACACTAACGAAACTTTTGAACTCCTGATGGGAGCTTCCTGTTCTTTAATCCCTCCCTGGGGTGATCTCTGGGTAGGACGGGTATGTTTTTTTACAATATTTACCCCTTCTATTACTACTTTTCCGTCTTTGGGTAAGCAGGATATTATTTTCCCTTTTTTCCCTTTGTCTTTTCCGGACAAAACGATTACCGTATCGCCTTTTTTCACGTGCAGCTTAGGTGTTGTCATCCTTCCACCTCCTTATTGCTCAATGCTCAATCAAACTAATATATTTAATCCTTACAAGACTTCTGGTGCCAGGGAAACAATTTTCATATATTCCTTTTCCCTCAGTTCTCTGGCCACCGGCCCAAATATACGGGTTCCCCTGGGATTTCCCTGCTCGTTTATGATTACCGCCGCATTTTCATCAAACTTAATATGAGAACCGTCTTTTCTCTGCAGGCCCTTTTTGGTCCTTACGATGACGGCCCTGACCACATCCCCTCTTTTTACCATACCGCCGGGGTTGGCCTCTTTAACCGTAGCGACGATTGTATCACCGATGTGGGCAAATCTCCGGCGGGAACCGCCTAAAACTTTGATACACATAATCTTTCGGGCTCCAGTGTTATCTGCAACATTTAGATAAGATTCGCTCTGAATCATTGGTGCCCCTCCTTTCCTACGCTAGCCGCCACTACAGCTCGGATTTTTCAAGAATCTCCAAAACCCGCCAGTTTTTATCCTTGCTCAAAGGCCGTGTTTCTATGATTCTTACTTTATCGCCCGTCTGGCAGGCATTATTGTCATCATGAGCCTTAAACTTTTTGGTTTTCCGTATGGTTTTACCGTACAACGGATGCCGGGTAATTCTTTCTACCGCCACTACGACGGTTTTATCCATCTTATCGCTGACTACTCTGCCAACCCGGATTTTCCTTTTTCCTCGTTCCAAATTACAGGCCTCCTTTCTCTTCCGACCGCTGGATCATTGGATTTAACCGTTTAACTCCCGCTCCCTGATAATGGTTTTCACTCTAGCAATACTCTTTTTAACATCTCGAATACGCATGTGATTTTCCAACTGGCCTGTAGCCATCTGAAACCGCAGGTTAAACAGTTCTTCCTTCAATTCTCCAATCCTTTTTTGCAGTTCTGCATCACTCATATCGCGAATTTCTTTAACTTTCACGCGTATCACCACCCAATTCTTGCCGTTGAATAAACTTAGTCTTGATTGGCAGTTTATGAGCAGCCAGGCGCATGGCTTCCCGGGCAACTTCTTCACTGACACCGGCCAGCTCAAAAAGTACTCTGCCGGGTTTAACCACAGCTACCCAATACTCTGGTGAACCTTTACCGCTGCCCATCCGGGTTTCGGCAGGTTTTTCCGTAACAGGTTTGTGTGGGAATATTTTAATCCAGACTTTTCCGCCCCTTTTAATATGACGGGTCATGGCAATACGAGCTGCTTCAATCTGCTGGCTGGTAATCCAGGCCGGTTCCAGGGCTTGTAAACCAAACTCACCAAATACAATGGTGCTGCCACCTTTTGACTGACCTTTCATGCGGCCTCGGTGCTGGCGGCGATATTTTACCCTCTTGGGAATCAACACGATATTACTCGCCCCTTTCTTTCCCTACATTTTTACCCGGGGTTTTCTTGGCCTCAGGTAAAATTTCTCCTTTATAAATCCAAACTTTAACTCCGATTTTCCCGTACGTTGTATCAGCTTCCGCAAACCCATAATCAATGTCTGCCCGCAGGGTCTGCAGCGGAACGGTTCCCTCATGATAGGCCTCGGCCCGGGCAATCTCTGCCCCTGCCAGACGGCCGCTGCAGGCAACTTTAATCCCCTTTGCCCCTGACCTCATGGTACGATTAACCGACTGTTTCATAGCTCTTCTAAAAGCAATCCTGCGCACCAGCTGAGAAGCGATATTTTCCGCCACCAACTGGCCATTCAGTTCGGGTACTTTAATTTCCATAATATTTACGTGAACCTGTTTTCCTGTAAGCTTTTCCAGGTTTTTTCGCAGTTTTTCTACTCCTGACCCACCTCTCCCAATGACCATACCCGGCTTGCCGGTATGAATGGAGATTCTTATGCGGTTAGCAGCTCTTTCTATTTCAACCCTGGATACACTGGCCTGGCTCAGGTTATTTTTTATAAAATCCCGAATGGCCAGGTCTTCATGCAGCAGCTCTTTATAGTTCTTTTTGGCATACCACCTGGCATCCCAGTCTCGGATTATGCCAAGACGCATCCCTATGGGATGAACTTTTTGACCCACAGTAATTTATCCCTCCCTTTCCTGTAATACTACAGTTATGTGACTGGTTCTTTTTCTGATTCTACCTACCCGGCCCATGGCTTTTGAGCGCCAGCGTTTTAAGGTAGGCCCTTCGTCTATATAGGTTTTAGCTACGTACAGAACGTTGACATCCATATCGTAGTTGTGTTCTGCATTGGCTATGGCCGAACTTAATACCTTTTCCAATACCCTGGCCCCTTTATTGGGTGTGAACTTTAATATTGACAGTGCCTGATCTACATTCTTATCCCTGATCAAGTCAGCAATTAAGCGCACTTTTGTGGGCGTTACACGGACATATCGGGCCACTGCTTTTGCTTCCATAACTATTCCCTCCCCTTCGCCAATTATTTCAGGCTTGATGACCTTTCGGTATGGTGACCATGTCCCCTGAAAGTCCTGGTAGGTGCAAATTCGCCCAGTTTGTGGCCTACCATATCCTCCGTAATATAGATAGGCACATGTTTACGGCCGTCATGCACCGCCAATGTGTGACCTACCATTTCCGGGAAAATGGTTGAACGTCTGGACCAGGTTTTAATCACCCGTTTTTCGCCCTTCTCATTCATTTTCTCAATTTTATGGAACAATCTTTCGTCAATATAGGGACCTTTTTTTAAGGATCTGCTCAACTTTTCATATCCCTCCCTTCCAACGATTACCCTTTACTTGCGCTTCTTAACAATATATTTATCAGAGTCTTTGTTCTTCTTCCGGGTCTTGTAACCCAGGGTCGGTTTACCCCAGGGAGTGACCGGGCTTTTTCTTCCGATAGGGGCTTTCCCTTCGCCGCCGCCATGGGGGTGGTCCACTGGATTCATAACCACGCCTCTCACGGTGGGCCTGATTCCCTTCCAACGCTGCCGCCCTGCCTTCCCAATAGTGAGGTTTTCATGCTCCACGTTGCCTACCTGTCCCAGGGTGGCCCTGCAATCTACGGGGATCAGCCTTACTTCTCCCGAGGGGAGCCTCACATGGGCGTGTGAACCCTCTTTGGCCAAGAGCTGGGCAGATGTACCGGCAGAACGGACAATCTGAGCTCCCTTACCCGGCTTCATCTCAATGTTGTGGATAATGGAACCCACAGGCATGTTTCTTAAAGGAAGGCAGTTGCCCGGATGAATATCCGCCTCTGGACCAGACATTACCGTCATTCCCACTTTTAAGCCTACGGGAGACAGAATATATCTCTTTTCTCCATCAGCATAAAAAAGAAGGGCAATATTGGCAGACCGGCTTGGGTCGTATTCAATCTGGTTTATTTTTCCTGGGATCCCGTCTTTATCTCTCTTAAAATCAATAATTCGATACTTCCGCTTGTGACCGCCGCCCTGGTGCCGGACAGTAATACGTCCATGAGCGTTGCGTCCAGCTTTCTTCTTCAGGGGAGCAGTCAAAGACTTTTCCGATTCAGTGGAGGTAATCTCCTCAAAGGTTGAAACGGTCATATGTCTTTTCCCGGGGGAAGTAGGAGTAAATTTTTTAACAGCCATAACTATCCCTCCTTTACAGTCCTTCGAATATTTCTATGGGCTTACTGTCCGGCTCCAGCGTGATAATGGCTTTTTTCCAATCGGAGGTATATCCCCTGTGTACGCCCATTCTCTTGGGTTTACCTTTCATCTTCATGGTATTCACACTTTTCACCTTAACCCCAAAAATTTCCTCCAGAGCTTTTTTAATCTCCACTTTATTGGACTTGATGTCCACTTTAAAGGTGTACTTATTCTCTTCCATCTGTATGGTGCTTTTTTCTGTTACTATGGGTTTAATGATAATATCTCTGGCATCCCGCATCAGGCAAATACCTCCTCGGCTCTATTCACGGCTTCCTGGGTTAATATCAAATTCTTGCAGTTCAAGATGTCGTAAACGTTTAATTGATAAGCAGGAAGGGTCTTTACGCCGGGTATATTTCTGGCTGACTTCACCACGCTGCTGTTGGATTCTCCGGTTACTACCAAAACCTTATCTGCGGCTTTCAGGCTGTTCAGCACCCTGACCATCTCTTTGGTCTTGGGTTCTTCGAAAGTCAGCTTTTCCAGAATCTTTAGGGAACCGGATTTTACCTTAGAAGTCAAGGCAGACTTAATAGCCAGCTTTTTGGCCTTCTTGGGCATGGTAAATCCAAAGTTTCGGGGACGGGGGCCAAATGTGGTTCCGCCTCCGACCCAGAGTGGGGAACGGATGGTACCGTGCCGTGCCCGGCCCGTACCTTTCTGCCGCCAGGGTTTACGCCCACCTCCACGGACTTCTGACCGGGTCTTGGTAGAGGCATTGCCCTGCCGCCGGTTGGCCAGGTGCATTAAAACTGCGTTGTGCATCAGCGTCTCATTTATTTCTACATCAAAAACACTTGGGTTCAACTCAATTTCTCCGACTTGATCCCCTTCTGTATTGTATAACGCCACCTTAGGCATGAATTATTCCTCCTTTCCTACCTGAAGTTGTTACCCGTTCTTTTTTGCTGTATCCTTAACCATCAGGAGAACTCCCCTGGGGCCTGGTACCGAACCTCTAATTAAAATGAGGTCTTTATCCGGGTACACTTTAGCCACAGAAAGTTTCTGGACCGTAACCCGGTCGCCGCCCTTTCTTCCGGGCAGGGCCTTTCCTTTGAAAACCCTGGCCGCGTCAATGGAGCCCATAGAACCAGGGCCACGGTGATAATGTGAGCCGTGAGTCATAGGCCCTCGGCTTTGGTTGTGCCTTTTGATGGTTCCGGTAAAACCTTTTCCTTTGGAAATTCCGGTTACATCCACCAGGTCACCCTCCTGAAAAATATCTGCTTTTATTTCCTGGCCAACTTCATATTCGTCCACACTGCTCAGGGGCAGTTCTTTAAGGAATTTTTTAGGGGTTACTCCGGCTTTTTTATAGTGGCCTGTTTTAGGCTTATTCAGCCTTTTTTCCTTCTGATCCTCAAAACCCACCTGAATCGCTTTATAACCGTCTGTCTCTTCGGTCTTTTTTTGGACTACCATACAAGGGCCGGCTTTAATTACCGTTACCGGTATTACGTTTCCTTTATCATCAAATATTTGCGTCATCCCGATTTTTTTGCCGAGTATAGCTTTTTCCATTGTCTACACCTCCCCAATCCATAAATTTTTAGAGAAACAGCTACAGCTTGATTTCAATATCTACTCCAGCCGGCAGGTCCAAACGCATCAAGGCGTCAATGGTGCCCGGTGTAGGGTCCATAATATCAATGAGCCTTTTATGGGTCCGCATCTCAAACTGTTCACGGGAATCCTTATACTTATGGGGAGCTCGAATGACCGTGTATATGCTTTTCTCCGTGGGAAGCGGAACTGGACCTGAAACAGAGGCCCCGGTTTTCTTCGCTGTCTCAACGATTTTCCCGGCGGACTGATCCAGTATGTTATGGTCAAAAGCCCTTAAACGTATTCTAATTTTTTGCCTGGACATCTCTTTCCTCCTTATCGCCCGATTTATTAACGGACATGCTCCATAAAAATTCCCCGGTTCCCTCCTGAAAGGAGGAAACGGCAACCTTTTACTTCATCACTAATTTCCGCTTGTTTTTTAACTTTTTTAGAAACTTACTCAAAAATTCCGGTTACTACCCCGGCACCCACGGTGCGGCCGCCTTCACGGATAGCGAAACGCAGGCCTTCTTCAACAGCAATTGGAGTAATTAGTTCAATATCCATGTTTACGTTATCGCCGGGCATTACCATTTCCACGCCTTCAGGCAGGGTGGTAACACCGGTTACGTCGGTAGTCCGGAAGTAGAACTGAGGGCGATATCCGTTAAAGAACGGGGTATGCCTTCCACCCTCTTCTTTCTTCAGCACGTATACTTCCGCCTTAAACTTGGTATGCGGGTTAATAGAACCGGGCTTAGCCAAAACCTGGCCTCTTTCTACTTCTTCCCGGTCAATCCCCCGAAGCAGGGTGCCGATATTGTCTCCGGCTTCTGCATAGTCCATAATTTTCCTAAACATTTCCACGCCGGTCACCACGGTCTTGCGGGAACGGTCGGCAAAGCCTACGATTTCCACTTCGTCGCCTGTCTTTACCGCGCCCCGCTCCACTCTACCGGTGGTAACGGTGCCGCGGCCGGTGATGGTGAAAACATCCTCGATGGGCATCAAGAAAGGCTTATCTACATCCCTTTCAGGGTCGGGGATATAGCTGTCAATAGCATCCATCAGCTCCCAAATTGGCTTACAGTCAGGGCAATCTCTCTCCCCGCAGCCGTGCTCCAGGGCCTTCAGGGCGGAACCTTTTACGATGGGGGTGTCGTCTCCGGGGAACTCATACTCGCTCAGCAGGTCTCTGACTTCCATTTCTACCAGCTCAACCAGTTCCTCGTCGTCTACCATATCCACTTTATTCAGGAATACAATAATGTAGGGAACTCCCACCTGACGGGCCAGCAGAATATGCTCCCGGGTCTGGGGCATAGGGCCGTCAGCGGCGGATACTACAATGATGGCACCGTCCATCTGAGCAGCACCGGTGATCATGTTCTTGATGTAGTCAGCATGTCCCGGGCAGTCCACGTGAGCATAGTGACGAATATCCGTCTCGTACTCCACGTGGGCGGTAGCGATAGTAATCCCCCGCTCCCTTTCTTCCGGAGCTTTATCAATTTCGTCAAAAGTAATCTTTTGAGCATATCCCTGATTGGAAAGACAGAAAGTGATCGCTGCGGTAAGAGTGGTTTTACCGTGGTCAACGTGACCGATAGTTCCCACGTTTACGTGGGGTTTAGTCCTTTCGTATTTTTCTTTTGCCATTTTGAATACCTCCCAAATATTATTTTTGGTTTTAAATAAGTTATAGTAGGGAATTTCTCCCTAAGGCTAGTAAACTTAAACGCTGTACTTCTCGATGATCTCTTGTGCCAGAGATTTTGGCACCTCTTCATAATAGGAAAATTCCATGGAGTAGGTTCCTCTTCCCTGGGTCTTGGACCGAAGAGTCGTGGCATACCCAAACATTTCTGAAAGGGGAACATAAGCTTTGATTACGTGCGACCCTCCCCGGGGTTCCATTCCTTCAATTCTTCCCCTTCGGGAGTTCACATCTCCCATGATATCCCCCAGGTATTCTTCAGGAATAACCACCTCAACTTTCATCATCGGTTCTAACAGTGCAGGTTTCGCTTTTAGAACCCCCTGTTTAAAAGCTATGGATCCGGCAATCTTAAAAGCCATATCTGAGGAATCAACTTCGTGGTAGGAACCGTCCACCAGGGAAACTTTGACATCCACCACAGGATATCCTGCCAGGACGCCGTTGGTCATAGCCTCTTTTACACCGGTATCTACCGAAGGGATATACTCCCTGGGAACTTTGCCCCCCACAATCTTATCCTCAAACTCGTATCCTTTGCCGGTTTTCAAGGGCTCCATCTGCAGCCAGACATGTCCGTACTGGCCGCGGCCGCCGGACTGGCGGACAAACTTTCCTTCTACCTTCACGCTTTCCCGGATGGTTTCTTTGTAAGCCACCTGGGGCTTACCCACGTTGGCATCCACATGAAACTCCCGAAGCAGGCGGTCGATAATAATTTCCAGATGCAGTTCCCCCATACCGGAAATAATAATTTGACCGGTTTCCTCATCGGTATGGGCCCTAAAAGTGGGATCCTCCTCTGCCAGTTTCTGCAGGGATAAGGACATCTTCTCCTGGTCCGCTTTGGTTTTGGGTTCAATGGCTACTGAAATAACGGGTTCTGGAAACTGAATATTTTCTAACAATACCGGGGCACTTTCATCACACAGAGTATCTCCCGTGGAGGTAAAGCGCATTCCCACCAGGGCAACAATGTCTCCGGTGTAAGCTTCTTTTACTTCCTCCCGATGGTTTGCATGCATCCTTAATATTCTGCCAACTCTCTCTTTTTTACCCTTAGTTGAGTTATATATAGCCGATCCCGATGCCAGTTTACCGGAATAAATCCGGATAAAGGAAAGTTTACCTACATACGGGTCGGTCATAATCTTAAAACTCAGGGCAGAAAACGGTTCATCATCAGCATATCTACGTAAAGTTTCTTCCTGGTTGTCTTCTGTAAAACCTTTAATGGCAAAAATGTCCTCCGGTGAAGGAAGGTAGTCTGCCACAGCGTCCAGCAGCGGCTGCACTCCTTTATTCTTATAAGAAGAACCACACAATACCGGCACCAGCTGGGTAGCTATGGTGGTTTTGCGGATGGCTCTTTTAATATCTTCCACGGATATTTCTTCGCCCTCAAGGTATTTTTCCATGATGTTTTCATCTAATTCTGCCAGGTCCTCAATAATTTTTTCCCGGTACTCTTCGGCCTTTGCTTTCAGGTCATCAGGAATTTCCGTCTCATCACTCTTGGTTCCCAAATCATCTATATAAAGAATGGCTTTAGAGCGAATCAGGTCTACATATCCCTTAAAAGAACCCTCAGCGCCGATGGGAATCTGTAATGGAAGCACTTTGGCCTTTAGTTTTTGACGCATGGCCTCCATGACACTATAAAAATCAGCACCCATGATGTCCATCTTGTTGATGTAAGCAATGCGGGGAACACAATACTTATCTGCTTGACGCCAAACTGTTTCCGATTGTGGTTCAACTCCGCCCTTGGCGCAAAATACTCCTACGGCGCCATCCAACACCCGCAGAGCCCGTTCCACTTCTACAGTAAAGTCCACGTGGCCTGGTGTGTCAATAATGTTTACCTGGAAATCTTTCCAAAGACAGGTGGTAGCAGCTGAGGTTATAGTAATTCCCCTTTCCTGCTCCTGAACCATCCAGTCCATGGTGGCCGCTCCGTCGTGAACCTCCCCCAGTCGGTGTACTCTTCCCGTGTAAAACAGGATTCTTTCCGTTGTAGTGGTCTTCCCGGCGTCAATATGGGCCATAATTCCTATATTTCTTACTTTTTCTAATTCAATCAGCCTTGGCATCTAGTATCCCCCCTTTCTGAAAAAAGTATGAAATAATTTACCATCTATAATGGGCAAAAGCCTTGTTGGCTTCAGCCATTTTATGAGTATCTTCTTTCTTCTTAAAAGATGATCCCATAGAAGTAGCAGCATCCATTAACTCTCCCGCCAGCCTTTGGGACATGGTCTTTTCTCCTCTAGCCCGGGCATAACCCACCAGCCAGCGTATTGCTAAAATCATTTTTCTGTCGGGATTCACTTCCAGAGGCACCTGGTAAGTGGCTCCACCAACCCTACGGGGTTTTACCTCCAAAACAGGAGAAACGTTTTTTATGGCTTCTTCAAAAACCTCCATGGGGTCCCTACCGGTTTTATCCTTTATAATTTCCAGGGCAGAATAAAAAATTTCCTGGGCTTTTCCTCTTTTTCCATCCAGCATTAGTTTATTGATAAACCGGGTTACCAGTTTGCTGTTATAGATTGGGTCAGCTAACACATCCCGTTTTGGCACAGAACCTTTTCTAGGCACTCAGCATTCCCTCCTTTCCAGACTATTTCTTTAGTTTGGTACCGTATTTACTGCGGGCTTTTGCCCTGTTCTCAACCCCTGCTGAGTCAAGAGCTCCTCTGACTAAGTGATATCTGACACCCGGCAGGTCTTTCACCCTTCCGCCCCTTACCAGGACTACAGAGTGTTCCTGCAGGTTATGGCCTACACCGGGGATATAAGCGGTCACTTCCATCCCGTTGGTGAGCCGAACCCTGGCAATTTTTCTTAAGGCCGAGTTAGGCTTCTTAGGAGTAGTCGTTGATACCCTGGTGCATACACCCCTCTTTTGGGGCGATTCCTCTAACGCTGGAGACGTTGATTTTTTCTTAATCACCCGTCGTCCCTTTCTTACCAGCTGACTTATGGTAGGCATACTGCACCTCCTTCCAATAAACTTAAAATGCTAAAATGCCTGAAATATAAAAAGGGGCCAAAATTCCGGCCCCTGGATTCCTAGTCTTCTAAAATAGCAACCATAGCTGCGCCTACCTTAATACCGCAGGCTTTTCCCAGCTCATCCATCAGGGGAACTTCCACAATTTCAATATTTTGTTCCGCACACAGATCCTGAACAGGCCTGGTGACTCTGTTTTCCGCATCTTGGGCGAGATAAACCACTTTTGCCTCATGGTTTTTCACCGCTTTTATTGTCTGCTTGGTACCAATTACTGTTTTAGTGGCCCCCTGCAAACGTTCCAATGTCATTTCTTTCCCTCCTTAATCGTAAGGAAGTAACAGAAAGCAAAAACGCACACTCAATAAGTTTACCATTACTGAATCGGGTTGTCAACAACTTCTGCCGGGCTTTCCGGAGTTTCTTCACCTAATAATTCCTCCGGCAGCAGTTCCTGTTGAGGAATCTTGATGACAATGTTACGGTAACGTGACATCCCTGTTCCCGCCGGGATTAGCTTACCGATAATAACATTTTCTTTCAGCCCCAAGAGGGGGTCAATTCGGCCTTTGATGGCCGCCTCGGTAAGCACCCGGGTAGTTTCCTGGAAAGATGCAGCAGACAGGAAAGAGTCAGTAGCCAGGGAAGCTTTAGTAATCCCCAAAAGAACCGATCGGGCTGAAGAAGGCTGCCCCCCTTCCTCTTCTACGGCCCGGTTGACGTCTTCAAACTCAAAGACATCCACAAGGCCTCCTGGAAGAAGGTCTGTGTCCCCGGCATCTTCTACCTTAACTTTTTTTAGCATCTGGCGAATAATAATTTCCACGTGCTTATCGTTAATGTCCACACCCTGGAACTTGTAAACCCTCTGTACTTCCTGCAGCAAATAAAGCTGTACTCCCCTGGGCCCCTTAACTTTCAACAAGTCGTGGGGGTTGATGGAACCCTCGGTCAACTCCGTTCCTGCGGTTATATTATCTCCGTTGGCAACTTTCAATCTAGCCCCATAAGGAACATTGTATATTTTGGCCTCACCATACTGAGGTATCACCTTGACTTCCCTCTTATTGCGGGCTTGACGGATTTCAATCATCCCCTCAATCTCACTGATGATGGCCAGGCCCTTCGGTTTCCGGGCTTCGAATAGTTCTTCAATCCTGGGAAGACCCTGGGTAATATCGTCCCCAGCCACACCACCGGTGTGGAAGGTCCGCATGGTCAGCTGGGTGCCGGGTTCACCAATAGACTGAGCAGCAATGATTCCCACAGATTCGCCGATTTCCACGATTCTCCCGGTTGCCAGATTTCGGCCATAACATTTGACACAAACCCCGTAACGGGAACGACAGGTTAATACGGAACGGATTATGAGCCGTTCCACCCCACTGTCAATGATTTCATCCCCTTTTTCCTCGTCTATCATCTGATTCTTCTTCACAATGATATCACCAGTCTGGGGATTCATAATATCTTCCATAACATAGCGGCCGACTATACGCTCAGACAGTTCTTCAATAATTTCATTGCCATCTTTAATTTCTTTAACCTCAATACCATTTTCGGTACCGCAGTCCTCCTCCCGGACAATTACATCCTGGGAAACGTCTACCAGCCTTCGGGTTAAATATCCCGAATCAGCAGTTTTAAGGGCGGTATCCGCCAGTCCCTTCCGGGCTCCGTGAGTGGAGATGAAGTATTCCAGCACCGTCAGGCCCTCTCGGAAATTGGCTTTAATGGGAAGGTCGATAATCCGGCCCGTGGGATCTGCCATGAGTCCCCGCATTCCAGCCAGCTGGGAAATCTGTCCCACGTTACCACGGGCCCCGGAATGGGCCATCATGTAAATGGGGTTAAACCGGTCCAGATTGTTCATAAGGGCTTCGGTAACATCTTCCCGAGCTTTGGTCCACACGGAAATCACCCGGTCGTACCTCTCCTCTTCAGTAATCAACCCCCTGCGGAACTGCTGTTCAATTTTTTCCACTTCCTGTTCCGAGGCTGATATGATGGCAGGTTTTTCATCGGGTATGATGATATCAGCGATAGCTACAGTAACTCCGGCTTTGGTAGCATAACTAAAGCCCAGTTTCTTCATTTGGTCTAAAATTTCTGCTGTCCGTGTACTGCCGTATTTACGAAAACAGAGAGCAATAAGCTTGCCCAGTAACTCCTTTTTTAAAGTATCCCTGGTCCCTCTCTTCTGTACTATTTTTTTGACATCTGCTCCTTTTTCGGTAATAAAATCATCTTTGGAAACGTTCTGGGATAAATTATGGGAATTAATAAAAGGAAAATCCTCCGGGAATATTTCATTGAAAATCAATTTCCCAGCAGTAGTAATCAGGTATTTCGGCCTGTTTTCCCTTCCCGGGGCGTCTTCATTAAAATCCTGGTTAGGGAAAAAGCTTTTTTTATAATCTCGAATATTTACACATATTTTCGCCTGCAAATCAACAACTCCGGTATGGTAGGCCATAATGGCCTCCAATGGATGGGAGAAACATTTGCCCTCACCCATGGCTCCTTCTTTTTCTATGGTAAGGTAATAGCAGCCCAGGACCATATCCTGAGTGGGAGTGGTCACAGGTGCCCCATCCTTGGGGTTTAAGATATTATGGGCGGAAAGCATGAGAAGCCGCGCTTCCGCCTGGGCTTCGGCAGACAGGGGAACATGAACAGCCATCTGGTCCCCGTCAAAGTCAGCGTTATAAGCCGTACATACCAGAGGATGGATCTGTATCGCCCTTCCTTCTACCAGAACCGGTTCAAAAGCCTGAATTCCCAGACGATGTAGAGTTGGTGCCCGGTTTAAAAGTACCGGATGGTCCTTAATGACCTCCTCCAGCACATCCCAAACTTCCGGCCTTACCTTTTCCACCATACGCTTGGCGCTCTTAATATTGTGGGCCAGGCCGTCATTGACCAGCTTCTTCATAACAAATGGCTTAAAAAGCTCCAGTGCCATTTCTTTGGGCAGGCCGCATTGGTACATTTTTAATTCCGGGCCCACTACAATTACCGAACGGCCCGAATAATCCACCCTTTTGCCCAGCAGATTCTGACGAAAACGTCCCTGCTTTCCTTTGAGCATATCGCTTAAGGACTTCAGGGGTCGATTCCCAGGGCCCGTTACCGGCCTGCCCCGTCGGCCGTTATCTATTAAAGCATCCACAGCCTCCTGGAGCATCCTCTTTTCGTTGCGCACAATAATATCCGGAGCTCCTAAATCCAACAGTCTTTTTAACCGGTTGTTCCGGTTAATCACCCTGCGGTAGAGATCATTTAAGTCGGAGGTGGCAAATCTTCCACCGTCCAGCTGAACCATAGGCCGCAGGTCTGGAGGGATCACCGGAATTACATCCAGGACCATCCAGGAAGGATTATTTTTAGACTTACGAAATGCCTCCACCACCTCCAGGCGGCGAACGTCTCTAATTCTTTTCTGTCCAGTGGTGGACTTCAGTTCTGCCCGGAGTTCCCGGGAAAGCTCTTCTAATTCAATTTCACCCAGCAGGCTTTTAATGGCCTCGGCTCCCATTTCGGCCTTGAAACCTTTCCCAGCTTTAATGTTTTGGCTGTGCTCTTCTAAAAGCCCCCGATATTCAGTTTCCGTCAGCAGCTGTTTTTTACTCAAACCGGTTTCACCGGGATCGATGACTACATACGCAGCAAAATATAGAATCTTTTCCAGGGCCCGAGGGGACATATCCATAAGAAGCCCAAGACGGCTGGGTATTCCTTTGAAATACCAGATATGTGAAACCGGTGCCGCCAGTTCAATGTGCCCCATTCTTTCCCGGCGCACTTTAGATCGAGTTACCTCTACCCCACAGCGGTCGCACACAATACCCTTATAGCGGACTCTTTTGTATTTCCCGCAGTGGCATTCCCAGTCCCGTTGAGGGCCAAATATTTTTTCACAGAAAAGTCCTTCCCGTTCCGGCTTTAAGGTCCTGTAATTAATGGTTTCCGGCTTTTTAACCTCTCCCCGGGACCATTCCCTGATCTGTTCAGGGGAAGCCAACCCAATCTTTAAAGCGTCAAAATTATTTGCTTCGAACAAGGGCTATTACTCTCCCTTCAAATTTATTAGTTCTCTTCCTCCAGGTCGTCGTCCTCAAGACCCTCTTGCTTTAATCTTCTTCTTCTAAATCTTCAACTTCTAAATCTTCGTCTTCTTCCAACTCTTCGTCTTCGACGTCTTCTATATAAACTTCTTTAAATCTGTTTTTCTTTTTCCGTCTTGGTTCCAGCAGGTAATCATCATCGTCATCGTCATCGTCGTCGTCATCTTCTACAACCTTATCCACGGAAATATCTAATACGTCAACTTTTTCATCCAGGTCAAAATCCATATCATCCAGTTCCTCCGAAATTTCTGGATCATCCAGGAAGGACACCTTGATGAAAGCATCTTCAGGTTCTTCCTCTATGTTTTCATCATCCTCCAACGAATGATCCAACGCTTCAGAATCATCACCTTCTTCGCCCTCAGACTCTTTTCCCTCTATGTCAATTTCTAGTTCTTCTTTCAGGTCGGTAATTTCTTCTTCGTCCTCCCGGATGGGGATTTCCCCAGTCTCTTCACTGAAGACTTTCACATCCATTCCCAGGCTCTGCAGCTCCTTAACCAGCACTTTGAAGGATTCCGGCACCCCCGGTTCCGGTATGTTTTCTCCCTTCACGATGGCCTCGTACGTTTTGACCCGGCCTACCACGTCATCAGATTTTACGGTCAGTATTTCCTGCAGAGTATAGGCAGCCCCGTATGCTTCCAGGGCCCAGACTTCCATTTCCCCGAACCTCTGACCGCCGAATTGAGCTTTTCCGCCCAGGGGCTGCTGGGTTACCAGGGAATAAGGCCCGGTAGAACGGGCGTGTATCTTATCATCCACCAGATGCGCCAATTTCAGCATGTAAACATAACCAACGGCAACCTCATTATCAAAGGGTTCCCCAGTCCTACCGTCATAAAGGACCGTCTTGCCGGTTTCGGAATAATTAGCTTCTCTCAAACAATCAAACACATTCTCTTCGTTGGCACCATCAAAAACCGGTGAGGCCATATGAACCCCCAGGGATTTGGCAGCCCAACCCAGGTGTGCTTCCAACACCTGTCCGATATTCATCCGGGAGGGAACTCCCAGGGGATTCAGCACAATTTCCACCGGTCGGCCATCAGGCAGGAAGGGCATATCCTCCTCCGGTAAAATTCTGGCAATTACCCCTTTGTTACCGTGACGGCCGGCCATTTTATCACCTTCGGATATTTTTCTTTTCTTGGCCACATACACCCTCACCAGCTCATTCACTCCGGGGGGAAGTTCATCTCCTGCCTCCCGGGCAAACACCTTAACGTCCACCACCATTCCGGACTCGCCGTGGGGGACTCTCAAGGAGGTATCCCTGACTTCCCGGGCTTTTTCACCAAAGATGGCCCGTAAAAGCCTTTCTTCCGCAGTGAGTTCTGTCTCTCCCTTGGGGGTCACTTTCCCCACCAGGATATCACCGGCTCTTACTTCGGCCCCGGCACGGATAATGCCCCTTTCATCCAGGTCTTTTAGGGCTTCCTCACCTACATTGGGAATATCCCGGGTAATTTCCTCGGGCCCCAGTTTGGTGTCCCTGGCCTCCGCTTCGTACTCTTCTATATGAACAGAGGTAAACACATCCTCTTTCACTGCTTTTTCACTGAGCAGAATGGCGTCTTCGTAATTATAGCCTTCCCAGGGCATAAAGGCCACCAGAATATTCCGGCCTAATGCCAGTTCACCCATATCGGTGCAGGGGCCATCGGCGATGATATCGCCTTCCTCCACCCGCTGTCCTTTCCGTACAAAGGGCTTCTGGTTCATGCAAGTTCCCTGGTTTGACCTTTTAAATTTTTGCAGTTTATAGGTATCTAATCCCTTTCCAAAACGGGCAGTTAACTCCGGACTGTCAAATATTTCTCCGGTCCTTCCGTTAATGATTCGGGAGTCCAGTTCATCATCTCTCTTAATGACAATCTCGTCTGCCGTTACCCTGAAGACTTCACCATTGGATCGGGAGATTACTACCACTCCAGAATCCTTGGCAGCCTTATACTCCATTCCCGTTCCTACCAGGGGAGCCTCTGTCTGCATAAGGGGAACCGCCTGACGCTGCATATTGGACCCCATCAGGGCACGGTTGGCGTCATCGTTTTCCAGGAAAGGAATCAGTGCAGTAGCCACACTGACCAGCTGTTTGGGAGATACATCCATGTAATCAATCTCCTGGGCGGGCTTGGTCAATACTTCGTGTTTGAAACGGCAGCTGATTTTACTGCTGAGAAAATAATTGTTTTCATCCAAAAGGGCGTTGGCCTGGGCAATAACAAAATTGTCCTCGTCATCTGCGGTTAAATATACAATCTCATCGGTAGCAATCCCCTGCTCTTTGTCCACCTTTCGATAGGGCGTCTCAATAAAACCGTATTTATTGGTTCTGGCGTACGTACTTAATGAGCCAATCAAGCCAATGTTGGGGCCTTCAGGGGTTTCAATAGGACACATCCTACCATAATGAGAGTGGTGAACATCCCTTACTTCAAAGCCGGCCCGTTCCCGGCTTAAACCTCCGGGACCCAGTGCACTGAGTCTCCTTTTATGGGTCAGCTCCGCCAGGGGATTTGTCTGGTCCATAAATTGAGAAAGCTGGCTGGAGCCAAAAAATTCTTTAATGGCTGCAATCACCGGGCGGATATTAATCAGGGCCTGAGGAGTAATAGCATCCACATCCTGAATGGTCATTCTTTCCCGGACTACTCTTTCCATGCGGGACAGGCCAATACGAAACTGGTTCTGTAAAAGTTCTCCTACGCTGCGCAGACGTCGGTTCCCCAGATGATCGATATCGTCTGTGGAGCCCAGGCCGTCCATTAGATTAAACAGATAGCCGACGGCAGCCAGTATATCCCCCCGGGTTAAGTTCTTTACACTTAGGTCTACATCACCGTTTGTGAATACGGTACAGATCTTATTTTCGCTGCCGTATATTTTTACTTTTTCAATTTTCTTTTCCTTTAAAAGGTCGCATACTTTCTCTGTAACCCTCTGGTTAGCCTCAACCAGGACCGCTTTCGTCTCCGGGTCCACTACATCCTCGGCTAAAAGCTTACCTATAATACGATTGGTTAAAGAAAGTTTTTTATTTACTTTGTAACGTCCCACATGAGCAAAATCATAACGCCTGGGGTCAAAAAAGAGGGATTCAAATAAGGACCGGGCATTTTCCACATTCAAAGGCTCTCCCGGCCTGAGTCTTTTATAAATTTCTAAAAGTCCTGATTCACTGGAATCGGTATGGTCTTTTTCTAAAGTGCTGTCCAGCCTTGGATCATTATTAAAAAGCTTTTTCAGGTCCTGGTCCGTTTCGTAACCGATGGCCCTAATCAGTACCGTAACGGGCACTTTACGGGTCCTGTCTACCCTGACAAAAATTACATCGTTAGAATCGGTTTCGAACTCCAGCCAGGCTCCCCGGTTTGGGATAATGGTCCCTGTAAACAGAAGTTTTCCACCCATGTCCCAGGAGGAATTATAATAAACCCCGGGGGAGCGAACCAGCTGACTGACGATTACCCTTTCGGCTCCGTTGATAATAAACGTACCGTTTTCAGTCATCAGGGGGAAATCCCCCATGAAAACTTCCTGTTCTTTTACCTCTCCCGTTTCTTTGTTGATTAATCTAACCTTAACCCTCAGGGGAACTGAATAAGTTACGTCTCTTTCTTTACATTCCTCCACGGAATATTTGGGCACCCCCAAAGAGTACCCGATAAATTCCAAAATTAAGTTACCTGTGAAGTCTTTAATTGGAGAGATATCATTAAACATTTCCTGTAACCCCTGGTTTAAAAACCACTGGTACGAACTTTTTTGTATCTCAACCAGGTCTGGCAGGTCTAAAACTTCATTAAATTGGGCAAAATTTCTTCTTTCCCTTTTCCCCACTTTCAAAGTGTTGGACATTAAAAGCTTCACCCCTAATATTTTTTTCTACCCACAGTAAGTAAAAAGAAAAATTCTGGTAAAAAAGGATAATATTATACTAGCATTTCCTTTTTGCATGGATATTATACCAGAAAACAGGTTAAAAATATTTTGTTAAGCAATTAGTAATAATAACACAATAACGTACTATTGTCAATTT
>PWJM01000140.1 GCA_003560915.1 Syntrophomonadaceae bacterium | reverse complement strand
GTTTCCATTTCAACATTTCCATCCATGTTGTCAATCACCTGTCGTAGAGTCTCAGCGGCTATATCTTCCAATTCTTTTTTCTTGTGTTCTCCGACATCTTTTTGAGTTTTATTTACTTTATACGAATTTTTTGGAAACACAATAATCCTCCTCTTAAACCAAGATAACAACTGTATAGAAAACAATCCTTGTATGATCAGGTAAATAAAAAAACTCGGCTGGGCCGAGTCACAGGTTAAATACCATTATAAAATAAATGGTCCTGTTAGGCGGCCTGGCAATCATAGTTCCCTTTGGAACCTTAGACCCTTGGCTTTGCGCCCCTCCCTTTCGAAAGGTTTGCCATTATCTGTCAGGAATATTAAATTAGCTTACATAACAATATAACAAAAATATACTTAGATTATTATACCATGGCAGTATAATTTTGTCTAATACGAAAACCGTGTATTTTAGAATTTTTTATAAAGTTTTTTAAAAATATTTGATAGTTCACATAAACTTTGTTATTAACTTATGTTTTTTTATAACTTCCGAATCTGAAACATTATAAACCAGGGCCAGATGTTTACTGGAGACATTAATATTGTTTAATTTTAACAAGGAGTATTCCAAACCTGCCGACCAGGTCATCTTATCCTTAATTTCAGGTACCTGGGGATAAACAGAACGAATGAATTTTGCCCATAATGACTTAACCTGCTTGTAAGCCTTTTTATGGTATTTTCCACTCTTTTTCATGTTGTCCAGGGTATACTTTAGAACTTCGTTCCAGTCATACCCCATTTTATCAAGATCCCTTTTCCTTTCCATGTATTCCTTTACGCTGACCTCTTTAAACTGTCCTTCTGATAAAATTTCGTAAGGTTCCTCTGCCCCCATTTTTTTTAAAGCCAGCAGGGACAGTTCTATGTGTTTTTCCTTGGCAAAGGGACTCTTAATAAAATATCTTAATACCCTTTCCGCTCTAAAATCACTCTCTAAAAGACCATATAGAAAAATAACGTTGGAGATAAGATCATCATCCAGTTGATAAAGACTCTCCCTCATATTCACCCTGACAAAGGGAGATTCAAATTTTTGCTTTAGTGTTCTTTTGACGGAGTCTGTAATCCCTGCGTATTTATAAGACAGTCGGACGTAATCAATATTTTTTTGGTACAAAATAGCATCATGCATATGATCTAATAATTTTTCTGCTTCTTTAGCAGCCGTTCCTTTAGGATTCAGCTTTAAATATTTCTCCAGGTGGAACTCCGCTTGGTCGATATCTGCCTGCATACAAAAGTAAATACCCGCCAAAAAATGAATTTCCGGAAGCATTTTACTTTCTTCAAATATCTCTTGTTCATTAAACTCTCCGGCATTTTTCATTTCAGTCAAAAGAAAGCAGATTCTATAATAAAGAGTTATATCCTCCGGTTTGGTCTCCAGTGCCTTTATAAAAAATTTAACGGCCTTATGCTCTTTCTTTTGCTGATAATAAGTGCTTCCTTTTTGGAAATAATATTCGGATTCTTTTTGAAAACTGACAATTTCATTTCCTTTTTTCTCTTTCATAACTTATTCACCCTGAGATATTTATTTTTATGTTTATTCTTTGCATACATGATTATTGCATACCATTATATTCTAACCAAAACTAAAAGTGAATAACTGTTAATAGAATTAAATAAGTTATAGCAGTATATCAAATGGGAGGGAGTGGGAATCTAAAGGTATGAAAGGGGTAGGTGGGCAGGTATGGCTGGGAACAAGAGAGAACATTGGAACTCCAGTTTAGGCTTTATTCTGGCAACGGTAGGTTCTGCCGTTGGACTGGGAAATATATGGCGTTTCCCCACAGTGGTGGTCAGAAGCGGAGGTGGTGCATTTGTCCTTCTCTTTTTAATCATTGTTATTTTCATTGGAGTGCCACTCATCATGGCAGAATTAACCCTGGGCCGGAAGAGTCAAAAAAACATAGTATCTACTTTTTCTACCCTTGCGCCAGGAAGTAAATGGTGGCTGGTGGGTTTTCTGGCAATATTGACGGTATTTTTAATTCTCTCCTTTTATTCCGTCATAGCCGGTTGGGCGTTAATTTACTTTCTGGGAAGTCTTTTCGGGGCCTTTGCTCCCCTGGATACAGCAGGCCTGACCCAGGTTTACGGTCAAATCGCCGGTCATCCCTTTTTACCGGTATTAGGACAGGGAATGTTTTTAACAGCTACGGTTTTTATCGTTATTTCCGGTGTGACCCGGGGAATCGAACGGTGGAGCAAAGTACTGATGCCAGGAATCTTGATAATTATGATTGTCCTTTTAGGACGTACCCTTCTTCTAGAAGGAGCTATAGAGGGAGTTCTGTGGTTCTTAAGGCCGAATCTTGAACTTATGAATTTAAGTACTGCCCTGGATGCTGTAGGCCAGGTATTTTTTAGTTTCAGCCTGGGGATGGGCGCTCTTTTAACCTATGGAAGCTATCTTTCCCCAGGAGAAAACATTCCCAGGAATGCCTTGTTAATCGGTTTATCAGACGTAGCAATTGCCATCCTGGCAGGACTGATTGTAGTACCGGCCCTTTTCGTTTTTAATGTAGAGCCAGAAGTGGGCGCCGGCATTGTCTTTGTTACGCTGCCCGCCATTTTTAATACTCTTCCCGGAAGTATTATATGGTCTTCTTTATTCTTTTTAATGCTGTCTTTTGCAGCCCTGACCTCTTCGGTATCCCTGCTGGAGGTATCGGTAGCGTATCTGGTAGATGAAAAAAAGTGGAATCGGACTGCTGCCGCAGGGGGCCTGGGTATTTTAACTTTTTTGGTGGGAATTCCTTCGGCTCTCTCTCAGGGAGTGTTAGCAAATCGCCTTTTTTTAGGAAGAAACATATTAGATTTTATTGATTTCATAACCTCCAGCATTTTTTTACCCCTGGGAGGACTGCTCACGGTCATTTTTCTGGCCTGGATCTGGGGCACCAATAAAGCACTTACGGAGATTTACCGGGGTTCTCCACAGTTCAGGTGGGGCAGGCCCTGGGTTTTTACCCTGCGCTTCATTATTCCATTGGCTATTCTTTATATCTTCATTACCGGGTTTTTCTAAGTTAATACAGGGACTTTTCTTTCAGGAATATTTCCAAACGGTCCATCCCCTCTGCAATGTTTTCCAGGGAGTTGGCATAGGATATTCTAAGATATCCCTCGCCATTGGAGCCAAAATCAATACCTGGGGCCAGGGCTACCTTGGCTTTTTCCAGGACCTCAAAGGAAAAAGAATAAGAGTCTTGGGTGTATTTATTTACATTTGCCAGAGCATAGAAAGCGCCGGTGGGTGGGACCTTTGTGCCAATTCCCATAGAGTTTAAACGGTTCAACAGGTAAAGCCTTCTCTCGTTATAAACTTTTACCATCTCCTCCACGTCCTTTTGACAGTATTTCAGTGCAGCCCGTCCTGCCTCCTGCACAAAAGAAGTTACGCTGATAAAAAGGTTTTGCTGAAGAATCTGCAGGTACCTGATAAACTGTAAGGGAGCAATCAGGTAGCCTAATCGCCAACCGGTCATGGCATATTTTTTTGAAAAGCTGTTAACCACAAAAGCTTGGTCCGTGAACTCCAAAATGCTGTGGTCCCTTCCTTCATAATTCAGCCCGTGATATACCTCGTCTGAGATGATATAACAGCCAATTTCCGCCACTTTTTTCAGTTCCTCTGCAGAAAAAATGTTTCCTGTGGGATTACAGGGAGAATTGATTACCACCGCTTTGGTAGACGGATTCAGATATGTAAGCAGTTCCTCCGTCCTGTATTTAAAACCGTCCTCTTCTTTTACTTTCATTTCCCGGGGAATACCTCCTGAAAAGCTAATAAAATTGGGGTAGCAGGCGTAATGGGGATTAGAAATAATAATTTCCCCTCCCTCTGCCAGCAAAGCTGAAAAAGCAATGAGCATGGCTGGAGAAGCCCCCATGGTGACAATCACCTGTTCTGGAGAAATTTTAACCCCGTAGTTTTGCTCATAATATTGGGCTATTTCCACCCTTAATTCCCATTTTCCCAGGCTGTGGGTATACCGGGTGTCTCCTTCCTTAATAGCTTTCAGGACTGCCTCTTTAATCGGTACCGGAGTATCAAAATCCGGTTCTCCAATTTCCAGGTGAACAATGTGATCTCCCTGAGACTCCATCTGTTTAGCTTTTTCCAAGACTTCCATGACCATAAAGGGTTTAGTTTTCATGATATTCCCCTTCTTTCTCAAATATTATAAAGATGAGTTTTCGGTTTTTTATCCTTATTGCTGATAATTCATCAAATTACATATGTTAATATTCTCTAAAGGTTGTTTCATGTCCTTTTGAACAGGATTGTTTTTCCCGGAGTGTTTTAGTATAATCTCAATAGATAAGAAAATAAATTTCTTATACCAATGATCTAGAGAGGTAGCAGAACATGGGAGTAAAATTTCAGGACTATTATAAATTACTTGGCATTGAACGAAATGCCTCGGAAAAAGAAATAAGAAATGCCTACAGAAAGCTGGCCCGGGAAAGCCATCCCGACCTTCAGCCCAAAGAAAAGAAAAAAGAAGCGGAAGAAAAGTTTAAATTAATTAACGAAGCTTATGAGGTATTAAAGGACCCGGAAAAAAGGAAGCTTTATGACCGTTTTGGCGCCAACTGGAAGCATGGAGAAGATTTTTCCACCTATCAAAATCAGTATTATGCTGGTGATCGCGGGAATATGGGAGAAGGTTTTGGAGGAAGCTACAAAACCCATTCCTTTGATTTCGGTTCGGAATCCGGAGGCAGCGGATTCAGTGACTTTTTTGAAGCCATCTTCGGCCAGGCCTTCCGGGATGGAGGTGCTGGTGATTTTCAAAGGGCCGGTGGGTATCAGAGAACCCGTAAGCCTCGGAAAGGAATGGACGTTACGGCAGAGCTGGAGGTTACCCTGGAGGAAATCTACAAAGGTGAAGAAAAACAGGTCCAATTGTCCATGCAGGACCTTTGCAGCGTTTGCGGAGGTACCGGAGTGCAGCAGAACAGTTTCTGCTCCGGCTGTGGAGGCACAGGACATATGGATAACATAAAGACTTTAAAGATTAAGGTACCGCGGGATGCCCGGGAGGGGAAAAAGATAAGACTGAAAGGCCAGGGTGGTGAAGCAGAATCCGGAGGACAGCGGGGGGCCCTGTATTTGAAGTTAAAGGTGAAACCCCACCCTGTTTTTAATCTCAAGGGAGACGACCTGGAAGCGGATTTGACGGTACAACCGTGGCAGGCAGTATTAGGGGACAGGGTCTCTGCCCCTACGCTGGAAGGTTCCGTTCGGGTGAAAATCCCTCCCCGTACCCACAGCGGACATAAGCTCAGGCTTCGGGGCAAAGGAATGTTGAAGAAAGATGGTTCACAAGGGGACTATTACCTCCGTGTGGTAGTGGATATTCCGAAAGAAGTCACTCCGGAGGAAGAAGAACTGTACCGCAAGCTTTCTGAAATAAATTAAAGGAGCAAGCACCCATGAAAAAATACCAGGTGGAAATATTTTGTTTTGAGGCAAAAATTTGGGAAGAAGATTATAATTGGATTGATTTAAACGACCTGGGTTTGCCGGAAGAACTGGTTCGCAGGATGTCCGAAACGGGTATTGTAGAGATAAGAAGTAATCGTGTGCGTTCCGACCAAATTTCCCGTATATATAAAGCACTCCGCCTGCAGAAGAACCTGGGTATTAACCTGGCCGGAGCCGGTATAATCCTGGACCTCATGGAGGAAATGGAATCTCTAAAAGACGAAATAGAAAGACTGAAGAGGGGCTAATTTAGCCCCTCTTCAGTCTCTTCAGGAACCTAATTTCTTGTTGCGCATATATTATATATATGAGATATATCCCCGGGTACATTTAATGTATCTATTTTGGCAAAGGTGCCACAAATGGTTATTATAATTTGTGGCACCTTTCTAATCTAACAGAAGATGGTTATTTGTGAAACATTATCTCTCTTAACCCGGGAACAATTATTATGATTGAGGGAGGAAGAAACGGATGTGCGGAATTACAGGGTGGATTGACCGAAAAAGGGATTTAACTGAACAAAAGCATATTTTGAGGAGCATGACGGAAACACTTCGGAGCCGTGGGCCGGATGATTCCGGCTTTTGGGTGTCCCCCAGGGCTTCCCTGGGACATCGCCGGTTGATAGTTGTGGATCCCCAGGGAGGAACTCAGCCCATGACCCGAAAAAGGGGCGCATATGGCTATACCATAGTGTATAATGGCGAATTGTACAATACCCTGGGGTTGAGGAAAGAACTTCAGGGCCTGGGTTACCGGTTTGAAACCCAACATTCCGACACGGAAACCCTGCTTATTGCTTTTATGGAATGGGGCCCCGATTGCGTTCAACGCTTAAACGGAATCTTCGCTTTTGCAGTTTGGGATGAGATGGAACAGAGCCTTTTCTTGGCCAGGGACAGACTTGGGGTTAAACCCCTCTTCTACTTTCCCCTGGACCATGGAATGCTCTTTTCCTCCGAACCTAAAGCAATACTAAGGCATCCGGAAGTGGAACCGGTTGTGGAAACAGAAGGGTTAGCAGAAATTTTTGTGATGGGCCCTTCACGGACTCCGGGGCACGGTGTGTTTAAAGGGATGTATGAAGTAAAACCGGGCCACTACATAGTGTACAATAACCGGGGCAAGTACAAAGAACAACGTTATTGGCAGCTGAAAAGTAAAGTTCATAGGGATGACCTGGAAGGAACGGTGCGCAGGGTTAAATACTTATTGAGGGATGCCGTGCAGCGTCAGCTGGTTTCAGATGTCCCTGTCTGTACCCTTCTTTCCGGGGGCCTGGACTCCACGGCCTTAACAGCCTTTGCCGTAGATGTCTTTGAACGAGAAGGGAAGGGGCCGCTGCATACCTTTTCCATAGACTATCAAGATAATAAACAGTTTTTTCAGTCCAGCACTTTTCAGCCGGATTCTGATTCTCAATGGGTAGATTACGTTTCCGATTATTTGGGAACAGTACACCACCGGAAGGTGGTTAAAATTCCTGACCTGTCTGATTCCCTAATCAGCGCCATGCGGGCCAGGGACCTGCCGGGAATGGCAGATGTAGACTCCTCTCTCTATCTTTTCTGCAAGGAAATCAAAAAGAAAGCCACCGTAGCCCTTTCTGGAGAAGCGGCGGACGAAATTTTTGGGGGGGATCCCTGGTTTCACAGCAAAGAATTTTTAAATTCAGATTCTTTCCCCTGGATTCGTTCATTAAAGGAAAGGCAGGAAACCCTTTCTCCGGAGTTGGTCAGTATAATTAAACCGGAGGATTATATAATGAACCGTTACCAGGAAACTCTAGCTGAAGTACCAAAGCTGGAAGGGGAAGAACCGCTGGAGGCCAGACGGAGAGAAATGTTTTATTTGAATATGATCTGGTTTATGACCACACTGTTGGACCGAAAAGACCGGATGAGCATGGCCCACGGCCTGGAGATAAGGGTTCCTTTTTGTGACCACAGGTTGGTGGAATATGCCTGGAATATTCCCTGGAGCATGAAAACCTGTGGGGGAAGGGAAAAAGGAATTCTAAGAAAAGCACTGACCGGGGTAGTCCCTCCTAAAATTTTAGAACGCCGGAAAAGCCCCTTTCCCAAAACCCATAACCCGATGTATATGGAAATATTAAAAAATATTCTCGTGGAGATACTGGAGGATCATAACTCTCGAATTCTACCTTTGGTAAACTCTGACGCCCTGTTATCACTTCTTCAAGGCAGTAATAATAAAGATAGTGTGCCCTGGTTTGGACAGTTAATGAGCACTCCACAACTATACGCATATTTCATTCAGTTGAATGCCTGGCTCAAGGAATACCGAATTAAGATTAGTTAAAGTGAAACAATCCCCTGCCAGAGAATCAATATGCCGAACAATATAAAAACACCGGTGGATAAATATTTAAGAGTTCTTTCGGGAATTTTTGAAAGGTATTTGCCTCCTAAAAAGGCGGCAAATCCTTGATTTAAAGCCTGGGCACTCATTGCCCCAAAGAAAACGGGGACAGGAGCCTGATAAATAGCAGAAAAGGCCAGGACAGCCAGTTGAGTTTTATCTCCCATTTCAGCAAAAAACACCGTTACGAAAGCCTCCGTGAAAGCAGAACGGTCTGAAGATTTTAATTCATCTTTATTCTCTTTTTTAAAATAAGTATACAATCCCATGAGGATAAAAAAAGTTCCGCTCACAACGGCAATGATATCAGCCTTCAAATAATCTGATATCAAATGACCCAGTCCAATTCCTATGGAAGTAACGATAGACAGGGACAAAATTGCGCCCCAAAAAACTTTGAGTGGGGAGTACCTGGAACTCAGAGTAAGGGTAATAAACTGGCTCTTATCTCCCAGTTCAGCAAATAGAACAGCTATAAAAGTAGCAAAGAATGCAGTAATCATTGAGATTCTTCCTTATTATTTTT
>PWJM01000113.1 GCA_003560915.1 Syntrophomonadaceae bacterium | reverse complement strand
GAATTAAGAAAATGCAATATTATTAAGCCCGGTTGATACTTTTTCAAATATCAAGTAATATATATCAAAGTAATTTAAAAAAGTTTATTTATAAAATAAAAATATTAAAAGGTAAAGCTTACCAAATTTTACTACAGCATAGTAATATCGGCTGGAATCCTCGGGGTCTATTGACACGTGAGAAAGTCACTGCAATAATTATGGTAATAATATGAATTAAAATAAAGTTGGTAGAAGAGAGTTGTAACATGATAAATGCTCTGGAAATTATACAAAAAAGAACTTCGGTGCGTACTTACAGCCTCAGGCCGCTAAATGACAGGCTAAAAGCAGAGCTTGAGAAGATTTGTGGGGAAAACCAGTCAGGGCCCTTTCAAAATTCCCCGCGGTTTCAGTTATTGGACCTGGGGGAAATAGGCAGGGAAGAGCTTCGAAAACTGGGAACTTACGGTGTAATTAAAGGGGCTCAGCTGTATATACTGGGAGCGGTGAGAGAGGGAAAGTATTGTTTGGAAGATTTAGGATATTCCATGGAAAATGTTATTTTAAAAGCAATCCGGCTGGGTTTAGGGACCTGCTGGTTGGCAGGAACCTTTAAAAGGGGCAGCTTTGCAAGGCAGATGCATCTATCGAAAGATGAGCTTCTTCCGGCGATCACCCCGGTGGGTTATCCTGCGGAACATAATACAACAGTAAATGGACTGATACGTTTAAGCGTAGGCGCTAACCGCCGGAAACCATGGGAAGAACTTTTTTTTAATGCCGATGGAAAAACTCCTTTAGATAAGGAACAAGCAGGGAGCTACCGGGATGCTCTAGAAGCAGTACGGCTGGGGCCATCTGCCACCAACCGTCAGCCCTGGCGGCTGGTAAAGGACCAAAAGGATCAATACCACCTGTATTTGAAAGAGAATCGTCTTTATAATAAGCTGCTGGGTAAGATACGTATTCAAAACATAGACATGGGAATAGCCATGTGCCATTTTGAGCTGGTGGCTCGACAGCGGGGGAATAAGGAATGCTGGCAGCAAGCTGATCCTAATCTGCACTTACACGGATTGAAGTATATAGCATCCTGGTTACACAATGGTTATATCAAATAGCAAAGTTTTTTATAAAAAAGACCAGCTGAAAAACCGCTAGCTTGCTGTGGGGATGAAAGAGTCAACCCATGGCTTACTTGTTTGGCGAATAATATGGTAAAAGTTTTATTAAATAGCGAAAAATCAAGAGCACCTGCCGTAATGGCAGGTGCTCTTGATAAAAGGAGAAGTTGGATAAGTCCAGGTTAAAAGAATGTAAAGAAACTATATATTTAGAAAAAACGTTTACTCTTCAGATTAGAAAACTCTTTTACCCCTTCTGATTTTAACCTAAATTCAGGCATCCTGGTCATCGCTTCATACTCACCTGTTTTAATTGCCTCAATTAGTTCCTGCTCAGTGGCTACAGGAGTTCTAAAACGGGTATAATAACGGCCGATTTGATTCAATCGATGAGCATCGCTTCCTCCTACGCCGGGAAGGTTTAACTGTAAGGCGGCAGATCTTGCTACTTCATTGAACATTCCTGGGGTATTGCCGTTTTTTACCTCAATGGCATGATAATCCGTCAGGCTGAAAATTTTGTCTCCCAGGGCCCTGTTAAATCGCCGGTATGGATGGGCAGCTATGGCTGCACCCCCGGTAGAAGATATCATTTGCAGAAGTTCCTCTGCAGTATACTTTCCTTCTTCAACATCTTCTTCCAGCCCAAACACCAGGAAGTCTCCCTCTACAGTATTAACTTCCATACCCCTGAAAATCAAAAAATTCTTTTCCCTGCCAATTTTTTGGGCTACTGTAGCGCCATACAGAGTATCGTGGTCTGTAACGCAGATGGCGTCAAGTCCGATATGTTTGGCATAGTCAATCATCTGGCATATATCAATACTGCTGCAGATGGAGGATACGTTTGTATGGACATGCATGTCAATGTTCATATATTCATGAGTTCCTTTTCTATAATCATTTAATATTGCTGTTTATATTATACACCAAAAATACACAATAATCATTATTCACTGCATTCCGTTTTGTTATGAAAATGGGTTAGAGAAAGGTTGATCCTGTTATAGTTATATTTTTTTTTGACATATATAACATTTTAATAATATTCCCCTGTTATAAAATAACAAAACGTTATTTTAAGTATAAAAACAACTATGTTATTATTAAAGAAATATTGGGGGTATCTTTGGCTTTCTGAAATATAAGGATATTTGATTAATTTATAAGGAGGTGAAGTATCCGCCCAAAACGTTAGACAAGCTATTCAGTAATATTTTTTAGACGAAAGAAGAAGGTTTTGATTAAAAATTATATTATATGTTGAGGGGGTAATAAAAAGTTGAAGATTAAAATGGACCTGCTTTCAAAGAGCAGTAAAGGCGCCAAATTAGTTATTTGCTTTATGGTTTTCGTTTTAATGTTCTCCATGTTTGCCGGATGCGGTGGTACCGATACCGGCACGGACAACGGTACTGATGTGGGAGATACCAATGGAGAACAGCCCAAAGAATATGATACTCTTCAAATATACGCTGCCTACGGGGGGCTGGACAACATCATGGCTGCCTTTACAGAAGCCACCGGTATCGAAGCTGAATATATCAGCATGTCCTCCGGGGAAGTGCTTTCCAGGATGAGGGCCGAACAGGGCAGAGCCTTGGGAGACGTTTGGTTCGGAGGCGGAGTGGACAGTTTCATGGTGGCGGCAGAGGATGGTTTACTGGAAGCTTATATCTCTCCAGAAGCCCAGTACATTGATGACAAGTTTAAAGATCCTGATGGGTACTGGACAGGGGTTTCCATAGTATTGGTTACCCTGGTAGTAAACAAAGACCTGGCGGAAAGTAAAGGAATTGCCATTCCTCAAACCTGGGAGGAGCTGATAGACAGCAAGTACAAAGGCGAAATATTAATGCCTAACCCGGGGATTTCAGGTACTGCTTATACTTTCATTACTTCCATATTACAGATGCTAGGAGAAGAGAAGGGATGGGAGTTCCTGGACAAGCTGGATGAAAATGCGCCTTACTATGCAGAAAGGGGCAGTGAGCCTCCGCAAAAAGCAGGCCTGGGTGAAGTAATGATTGGTGTCAGCCCCGACGGGATCGGAGTTAAGAGAGAAGGATACCCGGTAGAGGTAATTTATCCCTCCGACGGAACTGCCTGGTGGCATTCCCCCGTGGCCATTATAGAAGGGACCAACAACCTGGAAGCAGCTCAGAAATTTGTAGACTGGACCCTTACTGCTGAGGGACAGGCTGTGCTGGCCAAAGAAAGCCCTAGGCCCAGCACCCGGGCCAACGTGGAACTGCCTGATGATGTTCCAGACTTAGATTCCTTAAACCTGGTGGATTATGATTTCGATGAGGCCGCAGTTAAAAGAGATGCTATTGTAGATAAGTGGAGCAGAAGGTACGCCAACTAAACATTATACTAAGACCACCGGTTAAAGGGGATTAACAATCCTTTAACCGGTGGTTCATTAAAATGTGTCGCAAGGCTTTCTTTTTAATTTTTTTAGATAATGAGGGTTATCACATGGAATCATATCTTTGGAAAATTAAAGACCGGCTTACCGAATTAATATTTTGGGGGATGGCCATAGCTGTCCCTATTATTCTGCTGACTTTTGTTTTATATCCGGTACTGAGAGTTTCCCTGTCCAGCATTTATGACGGGGGTCAATTTTCCTTAAAATTTTATGAACAGCTTTTTTTAACATAAAAAGTAAAGCTGATTTGGAATACAGCCTATCTCAGCTTTCTTTCTACTTTCTTTGCTACTTTGCTGGGATTAATCCTGGCCCTGGGGGTTGTAAGGAGTTCATGGCCGGGTAAGAAGATATTTAACTTTGCGGCAATACTGCATATCATTTCCCCGCCATTCGTTTCAGCTATAGTATATATTATGCTTTTTGGGCGCAGAGGTTTTATCACCAATACACTGTTGGGATTAGACGTAAACTTTATAGGCTGGCAGGCAGTTTTTTTCCTGCAGACCATAGGGAATGCCAGCATTGCTTATTTAATTATTGCTAATGTGTTGAAACGGCTGGACCGGACCATGGAAAAAAGCGCCCTGGACCTGGGAGCTTCTAAAGCCAGAGTTTTTTTCACCATTACCCTGCCCCTGCTGCTGCCGGGAATAACGGCAGCAGCTCTCCTGGTATTTACTAATATTCTTGCAGACTTTGGGACTCCTATTCTGGTCGGAGGGGGATTTCGGGTACTGGCCAGCGAAGCCTATCTTCAAGTAATTTCTCTGTTCAATATGGGTTTTGCCGCAGCATTATGCTTTATCCTTTTAGTTCCCTGTCTATCCATAATATTTTTGGAAAAGCTGATCCTGGGAAACAGGCTTTTTACATCCTCAGTGCTTTCTGACGAAGGCAGCCTGGACAAAGAGCTTCGTTTTCACCCGGTGGTATCCGCAGCCCTATACCTGGTCTGTCTGCTCTTTTCACTGTATACCTTTACCCATTTAGCATTGATTATCATCGGAACCTTTACTAACATCTGGGGATATGATTTTACCTTCAGCCTGCGGCATATGAACTCCGTATGGGCTCAAGGGTTTTCCAGCGTGAAGAACAGCTTGAAGTTTGCGGTTCAAGTTGCAATCTTCGGGCCATTTCTGGGAATGTGTGCAGCCTATTATCTCAAGCGAAGCCGCAGTATAGTAAGCAAAGGTTTCGAGTTTTTAAGCATTTTGCCCTATGCTGTACCGGGGCCGGTTATGGGGATTGCCTATGTCATGTCATTCCATCATCCCCCCCTGATGCTGACAGGCACCGCATTTATCATAGTAGCAATTTGTATGATTCGGGAGCTTCCCATCAGTTTTAACGCGGGTAAGGCAGTTTTAGAACAGGTGGGAAAAAACTTGGAACAAGCTTCTATGGATCTTGGGGCAAACCGTTGGGATACTTTTACCCGGGTTGTGCTTCCCTTAATGGCGCCTGCATACCGGGTGGGAATGATCCATGCCTTCATTCACGGGATGATCACCATTGGGGCAATTATATTTCTAATTACCCCACGGAATAAGGTGCTTACTTTTGAGATATT
The DNA here is from genome assembly GCA_003560915.1 of Syntrophomonadaceae bacterium. Taxonomy (GTDB): domain Bacteria; phylum Bacillota; class Dethiobacteria; order SKNC01; family SKNC01; genus Contubernalis. The sequence goes on along the minus strand of PWJM01000113.1, from coordinate 3,377 downwards.
TGTGGCCATAAACCGCGGAAACCTGGGAGAAGGAGCGGCTTTTGCTTTTATCTTGATTGTAATGACCGTAGCAGGGTTGTTTCTACTAAATCTTCCCTGGCAGCTCCCTGTCTTATGGAAAACAATTAGGGAAAGGTGGTTGAGGAGTCATGGAATTAGTCCTGAAAAACATTATCAAGAAATATAACCAAACAGTGGCTGTGAATGACGTGAGCATAACTGTTCCCTCAGGCAAAATCATAGCCCTGGTTGGTCCCAGCGGCTGCGGTAAAACTACCATATTAAGGGTCATTGCAGGCCTGGTCAGCCCTGATGAGGGACAGGTTATTTTAAACGGCCGCGACATTACACAGCTGCCGGCTAATCAGCGGCCTACTGTAACTGTCTTCCAGGAGTATGCCCTTTTCCCCCATCTCAGTGTTTTTGATAATATTGCATATGGCCTTAAAACCCGGCACATAAAAAAAGGGGAAATAAAAGAGCGGGTAACACGGGTATTAAATATGCTGAAAATATCTGAACTAAAAGACAGGAGAATCCATGAACTCAGCGGAGGACAGCAGCAGAGGGTGGCGGTGGCCCGGTCCCTGGTAATTAATCCCCAGGTGATTTTGTTTGATGAGCCTTTGAGCAGCCTGGATGCCAAATTGAGGGTGGAGATGCGGGAGGAAATTAAAAAGATTCAAAGGGAAACGGAAATTACTGCGGTTTACGTAACCCATGATCAGGAGGAAGCCCTGGCCATCGCTGACCAGCTGGCAGTCATGAAAGAGGGAAAGATTGAACAGGTGGGAACCCCGGAGGAAGTATATGAAAATCCCCGAAATTCCTTTGTAGGCCAGTTTATCGGTTGGGGAAACCTGTTTCCGGGAGAATTTATTTCAAATTCTTCCGATAAGATCAGGGTTAATATGTGGGGGAAGGAATTGGTTTTACATTCTAACGGGAACCGAAAATATACAGGTAAGGCGCCGGTAGAAATTTTCTTTCGTCCGGAAAACGTGATTCCCCAAGAAGATGGAACATGGGAGGCGGAAATACTGCAGAAGTTTTTTTGCGGTCCCACCACCCGTTATCGTCTTAAAGTAAGTGGACTTTCGGAGAGTAACCCCGTAATAATGGATTTGTTTGTGGGGGAGACAGGATACCAGCCCGGAGAAAAAATACGGTTTAACATTCGTTCCGCATCAATTTTAGCTGCTTCCAAAGAAAAGGTATCTCAAGAAAATAAATAATTTTTTTTGCATTGTTAGGAAAAACTAGCTGGTAAGTATTCTGAGTATTATTCTGTTAAGCAGTCTTTCAAGGGTCTGTTAATTAGGATATTATAGGATATAGAATGAAACATTTCTATTATTGAAATCGCTATAAATAATCTATGGGGAGGTATTGATATGGACAATACATTAGATGCCCGGGGCCTTGACTGTCCTAAACCGGTGATTCTCACCAAAAAGGCCTTGGAGGAATTAAAGGATGGCTCCCTGGTGGTCATCGTGGATAACGATGGAGCCAGGGGAAACGTAAGCAACCTGGCCTCCAGCAAGTCCTGCGGAACAGAAGTAGAGGAGAAAGAAGGAGCTTATTACATTACCATTACCCGGAAGGAGAACTCATGTGAGATATTTTCCACCCAAAAAGAAACGGTAATAGTATTTGGCAGCAATGTCTTGGGAAGCAACGAAGACTTGGGAAAAGTTTTAATGAAAAGCTATATTTATACTCTGTCTGAGGGGGAAGATCTCCCCCGTAGTATGATATTCCTCAACAGCGGAGTTTTTCTTACCACCCAGGGTTCAGAAGTATTGGATGACCTGAAAGGCCTGGGCGACCGTGGGGTAGAGATACTTTCCTGTGGCACCTGCCTGGAGTTTTTTGAGATAAAAGAAAAGTTGGAAGTGGGCAGTATCAGTAATATGTACACCATCACCGAAAAAATGGCGGCAGCCGATAAGGTGTTTACCCTGGGATAGAACATTCCCAGAACCTTTACTATTTGCTCAGCATATAATTAATACACAGACAAAGCACTTTGATTAAATCAGAGTGCTTTTTATAGTTTTACCGGAATAGACGGTAGCTAAGCGGTGTATTTCTGCTGTGGTGGGTAACGGCTCCAACCACCAGCTAAAGGGAAGTTGCCCATGCCTTATAACAATAAAGCATAAAGACAAAAACAACATATAACAAAAAGTAATTACTAGTATAACTATAAATGTGTTATGATGTAAATTGATGTAGTTGTATTAAAGGTTGCCTGTATTGCTATTTGGAAAATGAGCTTTTTAGTTGTAGGAAAGTAATTGTCAAGCCCTTATCAAGATCTTTAAATAAAAATTATATCGAAAGGGAGAGGACAATGGAAAATAACAAAGTGGATCAATTTTTGGACATCCGGGCAGCTACCGTGGCCAAAATGCTGGAGGAAAAGGAGAAAGGGATGAAAGTGGTTGGAATTTATTGTACCTTTTGTCCCCAGGAACTGGTGCTGGCCGCTGGAGCAATCCCCGTAGGTTTGTGCGGCACCCGGGAAGACCCCATTCCTGCCGCGGAGGAAGTATTACCTCGAAATCTATGTCCCCTGATCAAATCTTCTTACGGTTTTGCCGTAACTGATACCTGTCCCTTTTTTAACTTTTCCGACCTTATCGTAGGAGAAACCACCTGTGACGGGAAGAAGAAGATGTTTGAAATTATGCAGGAGCTAAAGCCCGTGCATGTGATGCAGCTGCCCCACCGTCATAAAGCCGGTGCCTCTTTAGACCTTTGGGTGGATGAAATTAGGAGTCTGCGTACTAAGATTGAAGAAGAGCTTCAGGTAGAAATTAAAGATGAAGAAATATGGAAAGCTATTGATTTGGTAAACCAGGAGAAGAAAGCATTGAAGGAAATCAGCGATTTAAACCGGAATTCACCCCCACCCATGAGCGGACTTGAATTATTAACAGTGGTCTGGTCAGGTGGGTTCAGTTTTGATAAGAAGGAATTGGTGGAAATGCTGTCAGAGCTGAAAAAAACCCTGGAATCCAGGGAGGTTGACCCGGAATCTGCCAAAAAACCTCGAATATTACTTACCGGCTGCCCCGTTGGATTGGGTTCTGAAAAGGTGGTCCGCCTGGTGGACGAGCTGGGGGCCACAGTGGTGGCCATGGAGAACTGCACCGGATATAAGACTTTGGAACTCAGGGCAGACACATCAAAAGATGACCCCATCTTAGCCCTGGCGGAAAAATATATCAATATCCCCTGTTCCTGCATGAGCCCCAACCCTTACCGGATGGACCTTTTGGGCAGGATGATTGACGACTTTAATGCTGATGCAGTTATTGACCTCACCTGGCAGGCCTGCCATACCTATAATATTGAGTCCCATGAAG
>PWJM01000051.1 GCA_003560915.1 Syntrophomonadaceae bacterium | reverse complement strand
GTTAAGGTGCTCTCGGTACACGGGGGTGTGCACATAAGGCTGGTGGATGAAGACGGTGACCCCCGCATACTCATTGAATTTTTAGATAATTACGGAATCAACACCGACAAAAACTGGGAAAGAAAAATAGAAAACACCCTTCTTCAGGAGGAATTCCGCCGGGTAAATTATAAACAGGTGGGGGACTTAAAGTATCTTCCCCAGCTGGCCGATGCATATGTGGAGAGGCTTGCCCGGGGAGTACGGAAGGACATGGTGCGCCGTAAACACTGCCGCATCGTTTTATCCTATGATTACGAGAACCTGGCCTCCCTTTTGATGCCTCTTTTGGATAAGCTGGGATGCCAGGTCATTGCGGTGACCCAGAACCGGCCCATACGGGCGGCCTATTACAAGGGGGCAAAACCGCAGGAACCCAAGGAGTTACCTCAATACTTTACCCCGGAACACCTGGCCAATTCGGTGAAGGCCAGCAGCGCAGATATGGGAGTGCTGGTCGACCGGAACGGGGAAAGAATGACTCTGGTGACCGAGGAGGGGGAAGTGGTCAGTGATGACCTGAAGACTGCCCTGCTGGTTATGGTATCCCTGTGTTCTTCGGAGGAAGCTCCGGAGGGGAAAAAGGCGGCGGTACCGGTATCGGCTCCCACGGTGATTGAAAAGCTGGTGGAGAAATACCATGGGGAGGCGGTTCGTACCAAAACCAGCCCCCGGGCGGTTATGGAGATTACCCGGGACAGCTATTTCCAACTGCACTTTGATGCCCTGTACGGCCTGTCGTTGATTTTGGATTATATGGCTGAGCAGGACATGACATTTTCGCAGTTGCTAAAAGAAATTCCAGAATTTTATATTAAGAAGGATACTGTTCCTACCCATTGGCAGGATATCGGCAAGATTATGCGCCGTCTAATGGATGAGTCCAAGGGCCGGGAGGTGGAAATGATCGACGGCATCAAAATTTTCCATCCTAAAGGCTGGACCCTGATTATCCCCGGTGCGGATGAGCCCGTGTTTCATGTGGTAAGTGAAAGCTCTTCCCTCCAGGAAGCAGAAAATTTAACAGCAGCCTATGTGAAAAAGATTCAGAAGATGCAGGGTTGAGTGTAAGGAGGATTTGTGGTGGCAAGGGCTTTGGTAATAGGTAACGGCCAACTTTTAATCAACTTTGATAGCGCCCTCAACATGAGGGACCTTTACTTTCCCCACGTTGGTCAGCTTAACCATATCGGCGGTCATCACAACAGCTTTGGGGTTTGGGTAGAGGACCAATTTTCCTGGTGCTATGAAGCGGACTGGCACCGTACTTTAAAATATAAGAAGGACAGCCTGGTTACCGACGTGACCGCCATCAATCACCGGTTATCTTTAGAAATAGTAATCAATGATGCGGTGCATTACCGGGATAACCTGTACCTGAAAAAGATGGTGGTGAAAAACCTGGCGGACCGGGAAAGGGAAGTGCGGGTTTTTTTTACCCATGACTTTTCTATTGATGAAAGCGAAGTGGGGGACACCGCGCTGTACAATCCCGAAGTTCATGCCCTGTATCACTACAAGCGGGACCGTTATTTTCTGGCCAACGGCCGGGTGGGGGATAAAAAAATTTTTCAATACTCCGCCGGAATCAAACGTTTTGGCGGTGCTGAGGGTACCTGGAGGGATGCCGAGGATGGCAGCCTGGCGGGGAACCCTATTGCCCAGGGTTCGGTGGACAGCACCATCAGTTTCCAGATGAAGCTTCGGCCCAGGGGGAAGGAAACCCTGTATTACTGGCTGGCGGTGGGGAAGAGATTTCAGGAGATTAAGGATTTAAACAGTTTTGTGCTGAACCGCACTCCGGAGACCCTGCTGAGAAGGATTGAGATGTACTGGCGCAACTGGGTGAACAAATCCTCCAGGGATTTTGCCAATCTGCCCCCGGAGCTGATTGATCTCTATAAAAGAAGCCTTCTGATTGTCCGGACCCAGATTGATCGAAACGGGGCCATCATCGCTGCCAATGACACGGAAATCCTGCAGTACAACCGGGATCACTACAGCTACATGTGGCCTCGGGACGGAGCCCTGGTAGCCATTCCTTTGATCGAAGCCGGTTATCCTGAAGTGGTGACCAATTTCTTTCATTTCTGTCAGAACGCCTTGACCGATGGAGGGTTCCTGCTTCACAAGTATAACCCTGACGGTACCGCGGGCTCCAGCTGGCACCCCTGGATTCATGATGAGAAGACCCAGCTGCCCATCCAGGAGGATGAAACGGCCCTGGTCCTTTATGCGTTATGGTTTTATTATCGGAAGTACCCCAACCTGGAGATGATTCAGGGGCTTTACCGAAGCCTTATTCGGCCCATGGCTGACTTCATGGTAAAATATTACGTCTCCGAGCTGAATCTGCCCATGGAGAGCCATGACCTCTGGGAGGAGAGGCGGGGAATCTTTACCTTTACCGCCAGCTCCGTCTATGCCGGCCTCCGGGCGGCCGCCTATTTTGCCTCCCTGGTGGCGGACGAGGAGCGGGCGGAGAAATATGCTACTATGGCGGATACCATAAAAAAAGGGATATTGACCCACCTGTACGATGATTCTTTAGGCCGTTTTTTGAGAGGCATTTATCTGCAGGGGGATAATAAATATAAAAAGGATTTAATTTTGGAAAGCAGCGTGTATTCGGTTTTTGCCTTCGGACTGCTGCCGGCATCGGACCCCCGGGTGGAGTCCACCATGAAGCAGGTGGAGCTGGGCCTTTGGGCCAAGACGGAAGTGGGAGGAGTGGCCCGTTACACTAATGACTACTATTTTCAGAAATCCCAGGACCTGGAGAGGGTCCCGGGGAACCCCTGGATTATCTGTACTCTGTGGCTGGCACTGTGGCATATTGAACGGGCTATGGGCCTGGAGGAGCTGAAGAAGCCCCTGGAAATTTTAAAATGGGTCCAACAAAAGGCCATGTCCTCCGGGGTTCTTTCGGAACAGCTGCACCCCTACAGCGGGGAGCCGGTGTCCGTAGCCCCTTTGACCTGGTCCCATGCTACCTACGTGCACGTGGTGATAGCTTATACGGAGAAATATGAGGAGCTGCTAATTTCCAGCAAGTGCGAGTCTATCTGGTAGTGTGTGGAAAAGAATTTTAAAAATGGGTAAGATAAGCCCGTCTGGAAGCAGGGACATAAATAAAGAGGGTTTATTAAGTTAAAGGAGCCTAGGTAAGGAGTGGTATTTTGGTAAAGGAGAGAAATAAACCATACATAATCGGTGTTGATTTAGGCGGGACCAAGATTCTCACGGTGGTGGCCACGGCTCAGGGAGAGATTCTTCTGCGTAAAAAGGAGGAAACTCGGGCCTTGGGAGGGCCTGAGGTGGTTCTGGACCAGATGGAGGAGGATATCCGGGAAGTGATTCGAGTCCAGGGAATTGACTTTGAAGAGATCCAGGCGGTGGGAGTTTGTGCGGCGGGTTTTTACAACCACCGGGAAAGGGTCATGGTAAAATCCCCCAACCTGACGGGCTGGAATCAAGTACCCCTAGCCCGAATGTTGGAAGAGAGAATTGCCCTTCCGGTCTCCGTGGAGAACGATGCCAATGCCGCGGCCTATGGTGAATATCGTCTGGGGGCCGGCAGGGGTAGGTCTCATATGGTTTATATTACGGTAAGCACCGGTATTGGGGGCGGGATTATTGCCGATGGAGAAATTTTTCATGGGTCCCAGGGCTATGCCGGGGAAATTGGCCACATTACGGTGGACCTGCACGGCCCCCGATGTAACTGCGGGAACCGGGGCTGCCTGGAAACGTTATCTTCAGGGACGGCCATCGCCCGTCGGGCGGCAGAGATGTTGGCCTCGGGAAGCCCCAGCAGAATGCTGGAAGCAGCAGCCATGGAGGGACGCCAGGAGGTAACAGCCCGCCATGTTTTTACAGCGGCGGAGTTAGGGGATGCAGAGGCCCGAGAGATTGTAGGCCGGGCTATTGAATACCTGGGGGCAGGGCTGGCCGGTATGGCCATGCTGTTGAACCCGGAAATCTTTGTAATTGGCGGTGGAGTTTCCATGTCCGGGGATTCTTTTTTCCAGCCCTTGAGGGAAGCTTTCTGCCGGAGGTCCCCGGGCCCGGTGTCGGAGAACGTAGAAATTGTTCCGGCAGGGCTGGGGGATGAAGCGGGAATAGCAGGAGCAGTTTTACTGGCAGTAGAGGAATTCGCAGGGAAGAAGGAGTAAGTGAAACACAGCCGAATATCATCTGGCGGTCAGCAAAGAGCTGAATTGTTAGCAAGGAAGAGGGAGGAGTAAACGGGGATGAAAGCTGGAATGATCAGATACGGAAAAATGGACGTGGCTACCTGGGAGAGTTCCGCCGATAAGGAGTGGATTATTACCAACGGTTTGGGTGGATATGCCTCCTCCACTATAGCCGGAGGGAACACCCGGCGCTATCATGGGCTTTTGGTAGCCTCTCTGCGCCCCCCCGGGGAGAGGACCATGCTATTGACCAAAATTGACGAGGATATAGAAATCGAGGGAAAGATTTATCCCCTGGCAGCCAACGCGACGGTGGGAGGGTATGTGCAGAAAGGGTTTCAGTACCTTCACGAATTTCGGTATGACCCCCTGCCCACCTTTGTATACCAGCTGGAGGATATTATGATTGAAAAAAGAATCTTCATGGTGTATGGGGAAAACACCACCATTATACGCTACCGTATAGAATCTCCCGGTAGGCCCTTTAAGTTCCGGCTGTTTCCCCTGGTGAACTATCGGGACTATCACTGGATTACCCACTCCACCGATGGGGGGTTTATTCAGGAGGTGGAAGGCAGCACCGTCTCCCTTCTGACTTATACGGAAATGGACCCCCTGTTTCTTCGATGTTCTGCCGGGGAATTTACCACCTATGAAAATACCTGGTACCAGAAGATGGAGTACATTCAAGAACTGAGGCGGGGAGAATCCTCGGTGGAATATCACTATATGCCGGGGGTTTGGGAGATTACGGGGGACAAGCCTGTGGAGTTTACGGTGGTGGCTACCCTGGAGAAAAGGATTCATGATCCGGCCAGGGAATACGAAATTCAGGTGGAAAGAATGGACAGGCTTTTACAAAAAGCAGGATATCAGGATTACTTTGCCAACCAGCTGATCCTGGCGGCGGATTCCTTTATTGTGCAGAGGAAGTCTACCCAAAGGAAAACTATCATCGCCGGTTATCACTGGTTTATCGACTGGGGACGGGATACCATGATTTCTCTGCCGGGGTTGACTTTGGTGCCCAAACGGTTTGAGGAGGCCAAGGAGATCTTAAAAACCTTTGCGGCCAACTGCCAGGAAGGCCTGATTCCCAACACTTTCCCGGACCGGGGAGGGGATATTCCCCTCTACAACACCGTGGACGCTTCCCTTTGGTATTTCTATGCGGCGGCCAAGTACCTGGAGTACACCGGGGATATTGATTTTATCAGGGATGAGCTCTATCCGGTGCTCAACGAAATTATTCACTATTACCAGCATGGGACAAAATATAATATCCGGATGTACCCCGACGGCCTGATTTTTGCCGGGTCTCCCGATGTGCAGCTGACCTGGATGGATGCCAAGGTGGACAACTGGGTGGTGACCCCCCGGCACGGCAAAGCAGTGGAAATTAATGCACTGTGGTACAACGCTCTCAGAATTATGGAAAACCTGGCAGGGGAATTCGGGGATTCCAAGGAGGAGAGCTTCAAACAACTTGCAGACCTGGTTCAGAGCAATTTCCAAAAAGAGTTCTGGAACGCTGATAAGGATTACCTTTATGACGTGGTTTCCTCCTCCGGCCGGGACGACAGCCTGAGGCCCAACCAGATCCTGGCGGTCAGCCTTCCCTACTCTCTTTTGACCCCGGAGCAGGAGAAGAAAGTGGTGGTCAAGGTCTTTCAGGAGCTCTTTACCCCTTATGGGCTGCGGAGCCTCTCCCCCTCTCACCCTGATTATAAGGGGGTTTATACCGGGGACCGCTGGCAGAGGGATGCGGCATATCACCAGGGGACGGTGTGGAGCTGGCTGTTAGGGCCCTTTATCACGGCTTACCTTAAAGTACACCAGGACTCACAGCGCAGCCGGGCTATTGCCAGGGAAATTCTGGCCCCCTTCCGGCGCTATCTCTTTGAACACGGGGTGGGCACAGTTAGCGAAATTTTTGACGGCGATTTCCCCCATGAACCCAAGGGCTGTGTTTCACAGGCCTGGGGGGTGGCCGAGGTCCTTCGCTGTTACGTGGAGGATGTCCTGGGCCAAAAGCCCGAAACCCGTTTTGGAGATTCATCACCGGTTTCTCCAAAGAATATGAAAGCTAAAAATATTTTTAAAAGGGGATAATATGTTTTTATTAACCCTAAAGTATCGGATGGGGATACCGATAAAATAAGTAAGGATAGAATTGAGGTGATTGTAATGAAAATTGACAACCATAATCAAAAAATCGCGATGAAGATATACGAAAAGCAGCAGACAAATCAGGCAGAGGAGGCCGTTAAGGAGAAGGCTTCTCTACAGAGTAAGGATGCTTTTACCATGTCTAAGGAAGCCAAAGAAATCCAAAAGTTTTTAGAGGAAATGAAAAGCTTTGAAGTAACTCGGGAAGAAAAGATTTTACTTCTTAAGGACAAAATACAATCCGGAGAGTATCGGATTGACCCGGAGCTTTTGGCCAAAAAGATTCTGGCCACTGAGGAAGAATAAGATGTGTCCCCATAGCTCTAATGAGTTTCAAGGAAAAGACCATTGCCTCACACGGGCAGCAGAGTTGGAGAAAATTCTTTACCTGGAAAGAGAGGCGTTAATTTCCGAAAGTTTTGGGGAATATGAGGAGCTTCTGACCAGGAAGGAAAAGCTTTTACAGAATTTATCTGATTCTATTGAGGTCATCTTTCCCCGGTTCAGTGAAGAGGATAAAAGTATCGTGGAAGATGAGTTGAGAAGGCTTCAGCAGATTAACCGGGGAAACATGTTTCTTCTGCACAGCAGCAAGCTGTTGTATGATAATATTTCCCACGTAATGGGGTTGGAATCGGCATCGGAAGAGGAAAACCCATATCAGAAGAGTAAAAAAGGGTTCAAGGGAAGGCAGTGCCTGCTGGATGGCCAGGCATAGAAAGGGGTAACAGGAATGAGATCAATATTTTCCGGATTTAATGTAGCGGTACTGGCCATGCAGGCCCAGCGTAAAGCTACGGATATAACCGCTCACAACATAGCCAATGCCAATACCCCGGGGTTTACTCGTCAAAGGGCCCATATGGTCACCACGGAGCCTTTTTCTTATGCCGGAGCCGGTCAGGTGGGAACGGGTGTTATGGTCAGTGACATCGAGAGAATCCGGGAACAGTTCCTGGATTACCAGGTGCGGAGTGAAAAGCAGCTGATGGGGTACTGGGAAGCCCGTAAGGATTCCCTGGAAAAGATAGAGATTTTGTTTATGGAGCCCTCTGAGAACAGCTTTAACACTGTGCTGGGCAGTTTTTTCGATTCCTGGCAGGAACTGAGCAAGAATCCCGAAAGTTCTCCGGTGAGAACCAATTTGGTGGAGAATTCCGTTACCCTGGTTAATACGGTGAATCACCTGAACAGCCAGCTGGATAACTTGAAACAAGATACTAACGATATGATTCGGATATATGTTAATGATATTAACAGCCTGACGGGCCAAATAGCCAGTTTGAATCAGCAGATTGTAAGGGTAACGGCCAGGGGCGAATCCCCCAACGACCTGATGGACCGCCGGGACCTGCTGTTGGACCAGCTTTCTGAAATCATAGATTTTACAGAGGTTCATCAGCCAAACGGGTCTGTAAACCTGTTTTTCCGAGGAGGGGAACTGGTCAGGGAAAGTAATGCCAACAAACTGCTGGCGGAGTATACAAACGGTAAAGAGGTAGAAATATACTGGAATAAAGATGGCCAGGCCCATGGGGATCCCATAAACATCACGAGAGACGTTACCCTGGTAAGACGCAGGGATGCCCTGGAGGGACTGGACAGTGTAAGACAGGAAATTGACCGCATTATGGAGGAATTTGATACACTGGTCAGCAGCATGGCAGAATTAATTAATGAGCGGCATCAAAATGGGTTTGACCTAAAAGGGGAACCGGGAGAGGCTTTTTTTGAGAAAGACGGCTTGAACCGGTGGAACGTTTCTTCTGCTATCCTAAGTGACGTAAGTAAAATTGCTGCGGCACTGGGTACCCCAGGGGAAGGTAACGGGTTAAACGCTCTGGAGATTGCTGGAATGAGGAATGTTCGGTTCAGTAGAAAACTGGTGGATGTAGATGGAGAGCAGAAGGTCCGGTTCAAGGTCCCGGGGGACAGTAAAACGGGAGATACCACCTTTGAAAGTTTTTACCGGGATTCTATCTCCATGCTGGGGATTAAGTCCCAGGAAAGCATCCGGATGGTTGAGAACCAGCAGAGTTTACTGAATCAGCTGTTAAACCGCAGGGAGTCTGTATCCGGAGTATCCCTGGACGAAGAGATGGCCAACCTGATTGTGTTCC
>PWJM01000131.1 GCA_003560915.1 Syntrophomonadaceae bacterium | reverse complement strand
CTATTTTAAATGAAGTATTAAAAAAAGAGTTAGAAGAAGATAATGGTAGTGATGATAACAACGAGCTCCCCAGAAATACCGAGGAAATCTGGGATGATATTAAGATGAATGTAACTGAAATTCATAACCAGTGGGATGAATTAGAACCTGTGCTAGTTCAAGAAAATATGTATCAAGATACCATAAATGCTTTTGAAGAATCTTTAGAAAGTTTAACCATAAATGCCTCAAACCATAATTACTTCGGAACTTTAACGTCTGCAAATGAATCTACTAAACATTTATCAAGATTTATGGTCGCCTTTGCAGAAAACCGTATTTCTACGTTGAATGAGATGAGATACCACACAAGAAATATTGTCATTAGTGCAACGGTGGATAACTATGAGGATGCACAGGAAAGCTTAGACTATATGAAAGAGCAGAATCTAACTGTTACAAGGGACTTGGAAGATGACAATAAATTCAGAGAGCTTGACACATCGTTAGTCAATCTGCAAAGAGCTCTGAATAAACAAGACACTGGACTGATTCACATCAAAGCCGCTGTTGTTATGGAACAGTTACTTCAGATTATGGAAGAATTAGAAGATTGAATTTTTGTTGAAATATGTGTGCCCACGCCTCCAAAGGGCTGGGCCTGAGAATTACCTTCAGAGGGATAAAAAAACCAATACAGTCAACAACTTAAAGAGACGTAGAGCAATCTACGTCTCTTTGAGTTTTAACCCACGACAGCAGTGACGGTTCTCAAATTTTTACACTATGCTCGGGTTGACAGGGGAGGGGGATATTTCCTTCGTTTATCAAATTTTGCAGGACTCTGAACTACTCATGGTGAAATGTTTTTTAAGTAAATTTAATAACAATTTTCACGTAATTCCCCGCTATTCAGGAGACGTGAAGGATTCCAGGGTAGAGATACGAAAAACCAAGAAAAGCCTGGTTCCTTATGCTGCAGAGGAATAATTGGAGGCGTTTGCAATAATGAATAATAACGAAAATATTTGTTATCGTCTTTTAGCATCATCATGGATTCTTCCCGGAATGCCGCTAGTTTTTAGCGGCTTCTACTTGATACTTTCTATAATTGAGGAACCGTTTCGGCCGGACCTTGCTGTTGCTGCTCTTATTTCTCTACTGTTTGCCCTTCTGATGACGATTCTTGTTGCCACAAGCAGGTTAATTATTAATGATGACAGGTTAGATATCCGACACTATGGTATTAGAAGAACCGTCTGTACCAGGGGGTTGATAGCTGCCTATATCAAGCCTGGGACTTTTAGTAAGCAGATAATTATCAGAGATCAATACGGCAGCACTGCTTCGGTTCACCTTGGTTACTGGCGGTTGGAGAAACAACTTCTTTCAGTCCTTAGGGAGCATATCCAGGTTGCTGGTGCCGATTGCTCCGCAGGTTGTGCAAGGCTGCTGCGTACGGAAGCAAAAGGTGATGTTGCTGACATTCCCCGTCCAGGACTGCTAGAACCTTTCTTGATTCTTGCCTGGATTTTGTGTTCTATTGCTTTACCCCCTGTAGTTGGCTTACTGTTGACCTAATATTTTATAAGAGTAGACGGAAATTAATGAGCTGCTGCTGCAGGATTATTATAAATAAAAAAATAAAGAGACTACAATGACTATTCTGGAGAAAAGACACAGATTTCCTGTGACCGTCGGCAGACACTGTTGGTACAGCCGATAACAAAGAAAAAAGCAATGATGGTTTTCAAGAAACAAATTTAGAAAGAAGGATTTAAGTATTTTGGGAGGGAAAGTCAAGTGGATGTTTTAACTATAATTTTTAAGGTAATGATTGGATCTTTAACAATTTTAATTTTAGTCAAAATGTATATGGAATTAGCCAATTATATTGGGGAAAAACTTGGTATGAGTGAAACCTTTATTAAATTTTTCAAGAAGTTTTCAAGAAGTTAAAGTAGTTTTAGTAAAAAAAAAAGAAGCCAATATCAAAATACTATAAAACTCCCTCTACTTTACATAATATTTATTACCGGACGTTAAATTTCGCTCAAAATTGTTCTTTTTTCATTAAACAGGCCGTATATTATACCTCATAATTAAAGCCCTTTTCTATATTGGTTAAGGGCTTTTTATATCTATCTTAATTTAAGGGTTAGCCGAAATGACCTTTCGGCATCGGAATGCTTCATTTTATAATTGGATACAGCTCCATAAGATCCAACACACTTCTACGCAGCATTTCCAGGTTTTCTTTTCCCATGGGACCGCTTTGAATAAAAGTAATTTCCCCACGGGAGTTAATAGCGAAGGTAACCGGTACATTTTCCAACAAATATTGTTCAAAAACCTCTCCCCCGCTGTCCAATAATATTTGGAAGGAATATCCTTTTTCCTGCACAAAACTTTGAACAATCTCCTGTTCTTCCCTTACGTTTATAGCGATTACATCGATACGCTGCTCGGATGTATGTAATTCTTCCAGGAGTTTTAAATCCTCTATACACTGTGAACAGCTTGTTTTCCAAAATATTACAAGAAGGCTTTGCCCGCAGGAATCTTTCAGGCTCCAATCATTCCCCTCCAGATCCCTAAGGGTAAAACCGGGAGCAAAGCAGCCTGTTTTAGGAGCAGTCTCCGTGACCTCTTCTCTTTCCAACGGCATATGGAAATCATTTGAAGAAGGACACTCCCCTGATACCTGGGAATCATTCCGCTCTTCGGTTCTTTCAAAGACAGGAATCCCACAAGCAGTAAACAAAACCATTACGGAAATTAAGAAGGCAGTGAGCATAAAATATTTTTTATAAAAGCCTTTTTCATAGTACTTTTTCTGATTCTTGTATACCACTAAAACCCCCCCTGGACATCATCTAGTATTCTTTAACAAGACATTCATGCAGCAGGGAAAAACGCTTGCACAATCAGATGAAGAAAATAAGACAGAAGAACCGTCCCCTTGTCTCCCTAGTATAACATTTCGTAAAAAAAGAAACTGTAAATTTATTTTAACAAAATATTAGGGAGTGCCTTGATTGGCACTCCCACACTTTTTCACCTATATCTTTGTAAAATCTTCCTTACCTGCACCGCATACCGGACAGACCCAATCATCGGGCAAATCTTCAAAAGCAGTTCCTGGTTCTATTCCGTTATCCGGGTCACCTGCTGCGGGATCATAAACATAACCACAAATTTCACATTCATATTTATCCACATAGATACCTCCTGTTAATTATAGACATACAGTATATTGTACCATAGAACGATGGTATTTATTCCCTCTTTACTCAAATAATGTGAACTGGTCTTTTGCTGCACTACATATCGGACAGACCCAGTCGTCGGGTAAATCGTTAAATGGGGTTCCTGGTTCTATCCCGTTATCCGGGTCACCCAATTTGGGCATATAGATATAACCACATACTTCACATTTATATTTGTCCAAAATAAACACCTCCCAATTTTTCATTGATTTCTGAAAATCGATGTTTAAGACTTAATTTCAACCTTTTTAAAATATTTGACAAATATAAACGTTTTCCTTCCTTTTATTGCCGTATATAATTATTAATTTTCTATAATAATGTTTATTATTTATAGTAAGGATATAGGTGTGAATATTTATTCAGGCCTTGCAGACTTAATTTCACATCCGGTGTGGTCCAGATAACCATCATAATTTCCGGTAAAATGAACTCCAAAGGGTGTGAGCTCGTATTCCAGATCGGGGAGTCTTTCCTGGATTTGTGCGGCAATATCCATATATATTTCTCTTTGGGCCATCAGGTCTTCATTGGCTTCTTCCCATATGACCTGTCGGTCTAAACTATCCAAAAGCACTTCGTAATATCTTCTACCTTTTAAATATTTTTCTCCAATTACCAACAATCCGTAGTCAGTTATGATATGATAAATCACCGTTTCCCCTCCCCTCTTAATGTGCTAATTTTATTAAACTAGAAAGCAAAGTCCCTTTTTCGATATACCCATACAGCTAAAGACAGGCCCAACAAACTTAGAAATACCAGGTAAGCAATAGAAACCCAGGGAATGCCCTTTGAGGCCAAAATATCCCCCACAGCATGGTGGTCAAAGGGAATCAACCAGGCAGCCTCCACAAAGGTATCCGCGGCTCTCAGTATAATTGCCACCAGGTAAGATATAAAAATGCTGGACAGCACGATAGCTGAACCTTTTCCCTGGTCATCAATTAGCGCTGTTACAGGAAAAACCAGTGAGAAAATGGCCATAGTCACTAAATAAGAATTAAATACTGCCAGGGCTGTATTGGCTAAACTGATGCTCTCTCCTATGGCATATACTGATAAAATCATAATCAGCCAGGAGGCGGCCAATATGATAAAAATGTTTATCGCTCCCACCAGGTAGCGGGAGAAGAGAAAAATTTCCCGTTTAATAGGTAGAGAAAAAATATATTCCAATGTCCGCTGGTCGGCTTCCTTACTGATGCTGGAGGTCAGAAACAGCCCCGCATAAATGGCCATGACCAGGGGAAGCCATGCTAAAAATTCCAACTGGAGCCAACCCTCTATGGTTCCAAACACTAGATTTTCTCCAACGATAAGCTGCATAGCGGGAGGAAGCTGATCTAATAATTCATATAACTCCTCACTTACCCCCATGGAAGGATACAGGTAAACAATCAAAACAACCGTAAGCCCAAGGCCTACAATCCACCATATATTAGAATTCCTCTGTCTTTTTAACAATTCTTTAATTAAGGGTATCAACTGGCATCCTCCTTTCCAAAGAACTTTAAGAAGGCCTGTTCCAGGGATGGTTCGGAAATGGTCACATCCAAAAGCTGATATTTGGAAAGACGGCGTATCAGTTCATTGATGTCTCCCTTAACCACAAGTTTTAACCTGCCTTTTTCTTCTCTGATTATTTCCATATCTTTTAAACCGGATAGATCAATTTTGGTTTCTTCATCAAACATTATGGAAACATGTTTTTGCTTGTGATGTGCAATTTCGTGTACATTGTTTACTACCAGCAGTTTCCCTTCTTTAATAATTGCCACACGATCACAAACAGCTTCCACCTCGGATAGATTATGGGAGGAAAAAAATACCGTCTTCCCTCTTTCCTGCTCATCCTTCAGATAATACAGCAGAGTCTGCTGCATCAGGGGGTCCAACCCACTGGTAGGTTCATCAAAAATCAGTATCTCCGGATCATGGGCCATGGCCAGAAGCAAAGCCACCTTTTGGCGCATACCCCTGGAACACTGACGTATTTTTCGCTCCATATTTATTTCAAATCTTTCAATTAAATCTTTCACCTTATGCTTAGGGAGTTTCCCTCTAATTCCCTGCACCATCTGCAGATGCTCTTCACCATTCAGGTGTCCGTACAGGCTTACATCCCCCGGTAAATACCCAACCCTTCGTCTGATTCTTACACTCTGCTTGACTGAATCCAATCCCAGAACCGAAGCAGTGCCGGAGGTAGGCCGTATGTATCCCATTAATATTCTTATACAGGTAGTTTTACCAGAGCCATTGGGGCCTAAAAAACCAAAAACCTCTCCATTGGGAACTTCCAGGGTTAAATCGATAATTCCCTTCTGTTTTCCGTAATACTTGGTTAAGGATGAAGTAGACAGGGCAGGCCTTACTACAAATTCCTGTGTTGTTTTCATATTCATTACCCCAATTTAAATCACCTCTTCTATCTTTCATGTTCTGTTTTAAATATACTAAAGAGAATTCAACTTTATATGTAATTAATTTCTATTTCTCTATTTCTTCTTCCTTTATTATTAATTCTTTATAATAAAAAAACTTCACCCGGTTGGGTGAAGTTTCCTTTAGTCTCTCCTTAATGTTCGTGGGGTTCAGCATATTCTTTTTCATTTTCTCCGACGATTTCATTTCCATTGCCGTCAAAAATCTTCATGTCAAATTCCCAGGCAAAATGTTCTGTGAAGATAACATACCTTCCACTTTCTTGAATATCAAAGGTAAAAGTGGTTCCCTGGGGATCTAATATTAAATTATAAGCAAACTGGTTTTTAGCAGTAAACTTTCCGCCAGGCTTAACTTCCTCCCCACCAAATTCCATAACATGATAGGCCATATGCTCCAGTTCATGCTCATCGGCAATCTCCAAGAGGAAAGCAATTAAAATAGAAGGATCTTTTTCGCTCTCCTGAAATTCTAAAATATATTCTCCTGCAGGCAAATCATAAGCTGCGCTCCATTCAATAAGGTCATCCCCATGCTCATGGCCGTGGTCTTCGCCATTTTCTACTTCCCCGTTGGTATCTTCCTCTCCGTTTACTACTTCCCTGTTATTATCTTCCTCTCCGTTAAGCTCTTCTCCCCCATTAATTAGTTCATCCCGGGCACATGCAGAAAACATCATCAAAGAAATAATTATAAAAATCCCTACAATAAATAATTTTCTCTTCATTTAATCTTCGACCTCCGAACTTTTTAATGTTACTTTTTTTTATTTAGTATTACTTCTTTATTTATTTCTACTCTAACCTGGAATTTCCTTTAAGTAAATCAAAAATATTTTATTTTTTTTTCATCATTCCTAATTGAAAATAATCTTTAGGTCTGATAAAATGACACAAAGGAAATTTTTTTATCTAGGTAGTACTACTTATCATATGCTAATAACACCATGGGAGGTTTTATAATGGCTCATATACCTGAAGGTATATTAACCGGCAATATAGCGGCTGCGGGTTACGTTTTAACCAGTGTTTTATCTTTAATTTCTGCAAAAAAAATTAACTGCAGCAATGTCCCCAAGGTAAGCCTGGTAACTGCAGCAGTTTTTTGTGCCTCCCTAATTCACTTTCCCATCATGGGAACTTCAGTGCACTTTTCTTTTGTAGGTTTAGCCGGAATGCTTTTGGGGCCTCTTGCTTTTTTGTCGGTTTCGGTAGCAGTTTTATTTCAATTCTTGTTTTTTCAGCATGGCGGCCTCAGCAGTTTAGGGATAAATATTTTTAATATGGGGACGGCTGCACTGATAGGCTGGCTGGTTTTCAGTGTAAGGCATAGATTTAATAATACCCGCAAAGCTGCTGCAGCATTTTCTTTCCTTGCCGGATTTGTTTCCATGCTGGTATTAGCCTCTCTGCTTTCTTTGGCACTGTATTTTACAAACTTCCCCAAAGAGGTAGCTATCATGGCCTTTACAGCCCATATTCCCCTGATATTCCTGGAGGGGATTGTCACCGGTTTTGTAGGAATAGGCCTTTACAAATTGGGAAAGGAATATCTTTATGGCTAAAACTACTGCAGCAGTTATCCTGCTGCTTTTCTTTTTTTTGCTTTATTCTGATTCCGTCTATGCACACCGCATGATTATCGAGACTCCAGAGACTGGAGTAATCAGGGTATTTTATGATGGAGAAATCCCTGCAGTAAGGGCTGCAGTACAGATTTGGGATTCTGAAGATAATATGGTTCTGGAGGGCCCGGTGGACAACAAGGGCCAATTTACTTATGATGAAAAGTTAAATGTTCATAAAGTTGTTGCTTTGGACGATTTCGGGCACAGAGAAGTCCTCATAATTGGGGAGGTAAAACGAGAGATAAACCGCTTTCAGGGGGCTTTAACCGGGGTAAGCATACTTCTGATGATTGCACTCATTTTTCACAGGCTTAATAAAAAAAACAGCAAAAAGGTATAATATCTATTTTATAATAGACTCTGCAGCAGCTTTACCCGCTGCGTAACCCGTAGAAAAGGCACACTGAAGATTATAACCTCCGGTGTTAGCATCAATATCCAATACTTCCCCGCAAAAATAAAGACCGGAAATCAATTTAGATTCTAAGGTTTTTGGATTTACCTCTTGGACCTTAACTCCACCCCGGGTGACAATGGCTTCCTCCAAAGGCCTTGCTTTTTTTACACGCATTTCCAGGCCCTTTAGTAATGCTGCCAGCCCTGCTCTCTCTTCCCGGGATATCTGGTTGACCGGTTTTTCCTCGGGGATACCACTAAGTTTTATAATGATGGGAATCATTTTTTGCGGTAAAAGTTCCGTCAAACTGTTTTTATAATTTTTCCTGGAGTACTTTTCAAAATCCCTCTGAAGCCTTCGATCTAATTGTTCCAAAGTTAAAGCAGGTTTTAAATCCAGTACCAGCTTAACTTCACATTTTTTACTAAGGCTGTCAGCAATAATATTGCTCAAAGTTAGAACAATGGGGCCGGAAATACCAAAATGAGTAAAAAGCATCTCTCCAAACTGGCTCCCCAAGCTTTTTTCCCCAGTAAAAGCCTCCAGATTGACATTTTTCAAAGAAAGCCCCTGCAAATCAGCAGCCCATTTTTCTACTATTTCCAGAGGTACCAGGCCCGGACGCAGGGGAATAATGGTGTGACCTACCTCCTTAGCCATTTTATAGCCATCTCCGGTAGAACCGGTCACCGGATAAGAAGAACCCCCTGCGGCTAAAATTACCCTGCTGCTGAATAAACTACCCCTCTCTGTCTTAACCCCTTTAACCGAAGACCCTTCAATCAATAGTTTTTGCACTTTTTGCGCCGTCTGTACTGTCACTTTTTTCTCTTTTAAATAATTAATAAAAGCCTCCAGCACATCTTTAGACTTTCCCGATTGAGGGAATACCCGTTCCCCCCTTTCCACCACAGTTTTCACGCCTCTTATTTCCAAAAATTTTATTATGTCTTCATTAGCAAAAAGATTAAAAGAGGCATATAAAAATTTAGGATTAGAATTAATCTCCTGCAAGAGAATGTCTATTTCAGCTGCATTGGTGATATTACACCTGCCTTTTCCGGTAATCAACAGTTTTCTGCCCAGATCCGGTTTTTTTTCTAAAAGCACTACACTTAGTCCATATTCTGCAGCTTTTCCAGCTGCCATCATACCCGATGCCCCGCCGCCAATCACAATTACATCCATAACTTCCTCCTATAACTATTATTAAAAAGTATTCGAAATTTATTTGAATCAATATGTAATATCATTATGTGGCAGGAATCCAACTGTTTCTGTTGTATTTTTATCCTAATACTAGTATCCCAAATGAATCGAGGGGATAAACTGTGCTTTGGGTCCTTTTTGCCCTGCTGACCGCTTTTTGTGAATCCATGAAAGATGTTTTCAGCAAAATAAGCCTTCGGGAAATAGACGTGTATTTTATGGCCTGGTCCCTGCGTTTTTTTGCCCTGCCCTTTTTACTGCCTCTATTATTCTTTATAGAAATTCCAGCTTTGAATCATGCCTTTTACCTGGCCCTGCTGGTCAGCGGCAGCATCAATGTGCTGACTACATTTCTATACATAAAGGCCATCTCACTATCTGACCTCTCCATCACGGTACCCCTCTTAACTTTTACCCCGCTGTTTCTGCTGATTACCTCTCCCATCATTGTGCAGGAATTTCCCGGTCCTTATGGACTGCTGGGAATTCTATTTATCGTGACCGGCTCCTATACACTGAATCTGAGAGAAAGATCCAGAGGTTTCCTGTCCCCCCTTAAAGCCCTGATAAATGAAAAAGGGCCAAAACTAATGTTGGCCGTAGCCTTTCTCTGGAGCATTTCATCAAACTTTGATAAGGTGGGGGTACAAAACTCTTCTCCCTTTTTCTGGGCCATATCCAGCACCATCTACATCAGCTTTTTCCTCTTTCCACTGATGGCGTTCAAATCACAAAATAACTTAGAAGTTCTCCCCAAAAAAGTGATGTCAGTGCTGCCCGCCGGATTCTTTACTGCCTTTACCATCATCTTCCAAATGCATGCCATTAATCTTGCCTTGGTTCCCTATGTAATTTCTATCAAGAGGACCAGCGTGGTTATGAGCGTAGTCTTTGGATATCTTTTTTTTAAAGAAAAAGATCTAAAACAAAGACTGACCGGATCCTTTTTAATGATTATAGGAGTACTGCTGATCTCACTATTTTAGCAGCCAGGCTTTGCTTCGTTTTTTGCTTCAATCTCCTTAGCTGCTGTTCCTCGATACCCTTTTACTGTAGGAACCGGTCATACCTTTTTAATGCCTTGCGAACCGACTCTACAAAACAATGAAAAACCGGGGTTACCTTTTCTCTTCCCTTTCGACGGTCCACGTTTTCAAACATGTTCTTCCTCAATCCATAAGAAAGCTCCAGCTGGAGCCCTTTCCCCCCGGAACACCGGTTACAAATATTATTGAGGGATTTGGCTCCCATAGAATCCGGAGCATTTATTACCTGAAATCCATTTTGCTTAAGCATTTCACAGGTAAGCAAATACAATTTTTTATTCAACCCGCCAATATACACAATTTCTTCTTCCTCCTGGCAGCCGTGAAGGGACAGGCAGGTTTCTGCTTTTTTCAAAAGACTCAAGGCCCAGGGCTCATCAAATAAAGTACTTTTCACATGTAGTTCTTGATTATCCTCATATTTACGACCCAAAAAACAGTAAAGATGATAGCTGATGCCGGCGATTTCTTCAGCCAGTTCACTGGTGCCCGGCTCAATTCCGCCCCCGTGAGGCGAAATCACAGCAATTCGGGCCCCTTCTACTTCCCGGCATATGATATCAAAATCCTGTTTGTTTAAACTGTCAAAAATGGACTGGGAATACCGTTTCATTTCTTCATACCCGTTAATATATTTTTAAAATGATTTCTTCCAGCGGCCTTTTGGGCACATGATGAACCCCCTGCTCATCCCGCCAGTATTTAATATCACCCTTTATTTCATTCTCTTCCAGGACCACCTGCTCTATCGGTTCTCCCAGGGCCAAAACCAGCAGGATATCATACTCTTTCGAAATTTCCAGTTCCCGGTGAAGTGTTTCCCTGTCCACTGTGCCAATCATGCATCCACCCAGAACTTTTTCCGCTGCTCCCAGAAGAATGGTTTGGGCAGCAATCCCGTGGTCACACCAGTAATGGTCAGTTATGTTTCTGTCCCCTAGAATAATTATATAAGCAGAAGGCCTTTCCCCCGGAACCGGGCCGTCCCAATCTTTCAGATATCCGGCCCAACCGAGAGTTGAGAAAATGGTAGAGTTGGTTTCGAAATCAGTACTGATAATATATTTTAAAGGCTGCATGTTCCTGGCAGAAGGAGTTATTCTGGCTAAATCCACCAGGTCCTTCAGCGTATCCAGACTAATCTCTGCATTCTGATTAAACCGTCGAATACTCCTGTTTTTAAACACCAGACCCCTAATCATACCCGTGCTCCCTCCCTGTTGTCATGAACACCATAATTAATCTCTGTGCTGAATTTCTACGCCCCCCATGAAAGCCCTCACTACGAATCGAACTCGCCTTTGGTTTTCTCCGGGTAGATATTCTACTCTCTTCGTAGATACAATTCCTCCCGTGGCTTCATTGAAAAATTCTACTCCCCCTAAAACCACAGTGCCATCACATATAACAGGCAGGTTTCGGGGAACCTTGATATCAATGCCGCCCATAACGGCAGTTAAGTCCAGTACAGTTTCCCCCTCTGGTATTTCTGCATTTCTTAAATCCATATCAATTCCACCCATGAAGGCAAAATAGGTCCCGCTCTGAAGCTTGAAAGGGCTTTTCCCAATATCAATTCCCCCCATAAAAGCCCAGTGATTTTTGCCCCCTCTCGCAGGCACTACCCCCCGAATCAGGCTGATTCCAAAAATTATGATAATGATGGGCCAAAAGAGCCTCCAGAATATTGACATATCCACCTGGAAAAGGCCTAAATTTCTCCCTAAAAACAATACCCCTAAAACAATAACGATGAATCCGGCAGCCAGCTGCCCCAGAGAACGAATCACCCTGGTTTCCCCTTCTTGTGAATATCCACCAAAATAATCAAAAAGGGTGCTTAAGCCCCAGATAATTAAGATTACAGGCCAGTATGTTAAGATAATTCTACTGATATTGATATCTATTACACCCAGAACATTTAACAGCGAACTCAATCCTATCAGCAGAACGATGATACCTAAAACAAAGCGGGTATGAAAAATTTTCATTATGGTTTATTTCCCTCCCTATAATAATCAAAGTAAATTCCTGGTAGACAACTAACCGGTGACTTTCATTTCTAAAGTTAATACCTGCTGTTAAACTCAGACTTATATTTTAATTCTTTATCTATATACATTTTCTCATCCGCAATTTTTAAAACCTCTTCAATTTTTTTATTTCTACCGGGCAAAAATGAGGCTATGCCTACAGCCAGGGTAAGGTTAAAATCCAACAAATCATTATTTTGATTCCACTCCATCACCGCATCTTCTATTTTGTTCTTTACAGCTATTGTATCCTTACAATTGGGCAGGACAATTAAAAATTCATCCCCTCCAAAGCGAACCACCCAGTCATTTTTTCTCAGTGTTTCTTTTAATAATTGTGCCACCTCTTTTAAAATTAGATCTCCAGTCATATGGCCGTATCGGTCATTTACTTCTTTAAAACGATTCACATCGACCATAATTAAAGCAAAGGTTTTTTGTGTTCTTTCGGAACGATGTATTTCGTTGACGATTACTTCATTAAAAAAGTTGCGATTATATAAACCGGTAAGTGAATCCTTCACAGCCTGTTCCCAAAGGCTTTTTTCCATACGTATTCGTTTTATGGCTCCCCCGGCATAACTTGCGGTCAATTCTACAAGATACAATTGATTTTCTGAAAAAACTCTTTTCTGCAGCGATAGTATTTGAAACACGCCAATGTTTTCTAAAGGAGTGCTGATTAAGGCTTTATACTTATTGTGCAGAAGATTAGTGGAGCTGAAATAGTAAATCTTAGTTTCCCCTAAAGAAAATGATTCCCTGGCTTTCTCCTCTAGATATTTCATTAAACTATTTTTATCATCACATTCAAACTGGTCGGAAATCAACTTGATATTCAGCTTATCTTCCTCTAAGATGCTGATAAAAGAATAATTGTACCCCAGTATTTCTTCAGCTGCCTCTAAAGTGTTTTTATACACGGCTTGTTCATTTTCTTCACGGGAAAGTGCATTTGCTACTTTGTGCAGATTTTTAAGTTCCTCAAACCTCTCCTCCAGGTCTCGAGTTTGTTTTTCAACCTGTTCCTTCAGCTTGTCCCTTTCTGTTTCCAACAAATACTCATATTTCTTTAAGTCAAAGGATAAACGGTTAATACTTTCAAAAAGCTGTCCTATTTCGTCATCTTTCACTTTAGGTAGGCTTTCCCCGATCTTTTGTTTTCCCTTTAATACCTCCGAAATGTATTGGTTTAAGCTATTTATCCGGCCAAATATATCCTTTTCAGTAATTCTGTTAATTATAATGAACATCACACAGGCTATAACTAACGTAACAGCTGAAAATATAAAAATTCCTGCTTCCTGATATTCCGGATTATTCATAAGATAATTACTCAATACTATCAAAATAAAAGAAGGCACAAAAACAAATCCAATAATTAAAAAAATATATCTTTGCTTTAGCGACATTGCTATTCCCCCAAAATTAAAAAGAAGTTTCCATCTAGAGTTTGCTATTATTGTATAAAATTATAACACCTGCCTGATATTTCTACAATTATTATAACTAATATTTAAAAAATTAGCACTAAATAATCATTATTTTTAAGAAAACTCAAACAAAACCAGTCTTCCCCTCAGCTTTACAGTTATGTTTAACCATTCATGTCAAACACTTCCTCTAGGTTCAGAAGGTCATAATCATTAATATCCCGGGAATAATAGGAACAGGCAGGTGAAAATATGGAGCACAACCAAAGACTAAATTTAATTAGTAAGATTGAAAAGGAATTGAATGCAGCCGTAATCTGTTATATTACCGGGGACAGAGAAAACCTCAGCACAAGAATTGCCCCGGATGTTATTCGCATTTTTTTCCGTCACCTGGATCAAATTGGCCATCAGGAAAATATTTGCCTTTTTCTGTATACCAGAGGTGGGGATGTTTTGACTCCCTGGAGATTAGTAAACTTAATTCGAGAGTATTGTAATAAATTTTCCGTTCTTCTTCCCTTCCGCGCTTACAGTGCTGGCACTTTAATCTGCCTGGGAGCGGATCAAATCATTATGGGGAAAATGAGTGAGCTGAGTCCTATTGATCCCAGTGTCGCTAATGCCTTTAACCCCGAAGATCCCTGTAATAAAACGGCCAAAATTCCTGTTAGTGTTGAGGATGTCTCTTCTTTTCTGGACCTGGCTCAAGAAAAAGCAGGGTTAAAAGAGGATGAGCAAATGACCCACGTCTTTTTAAGGCTGGCCAAAGTTGTACATCCTCTGGCCCTGGGAAATGTCCACCGAAATTATTCTTTGATTCGGTCCCTGGCGAAAAAACTGTTGGAACTGCATTTAGAAAAAAGGGAACCCGAACATATTAAAGAAATTATCGATAACTTGACGGAAAAACTCTATGCTCATAATCATATGATCTCCCGTTATGAAGCAAAAAAATATATTAAGCTTCATGTGATAGAACCTTCAAATAAACTAGAATCTTTGGTTTGGGAACTCTATGAACATTATGAAAATGATTTGCAGCTAACGGAACCTTTTAATCCTTCCGCCCTTTTGAAAGAACATGAGCAGCAGGTAGACTTCGAAGCTACCGGTGGAATTATTGAAAGTCTAAAACAGCAGGATGCCTTTATATTTGACGGCAGGGTTACCCGTCATACAAGACCAAAACAAGAAGCACCCCCGGTTAAAATTGAAATCCTAAGGCAGGGCTGGAAATTGTTAAATAGATAAGGAGGTGGATAAATGTCAGTCAAAAAAAAGAAGAGCAATCAACGGCTGGTCCCTCCCTTTCCCAAAGAAATCACCCGTTACAGAAAAATTAGCAATACCACCAGTTTTGCCCCATCCATTTTTACAGAAAATAATACTTGTTCCAGCAGCCCTACTTTAGATCACAGCATCACGATTGTAAATGAACAGGAGTGGAGCAGTTCCCAAGAATAAACCAGGTAAATATTTACCTGGTTTATTAAAAGTTTATTAAATTAAGTGATCTGATTACTGATGTGGAGTTTGATGGTTCGGCTGCTGCTGGTTCACATTAATACGTCTGCTCTCATTCAACTTAGGAAACTTTACCGTTAAGATACCGTTTCTCACATTGGCTTGAACCTGTTCTTTCCCCACTTCCGGAGGAATAGACATAATACGCTTATACCCGTAATTCTTATATCTTTCCCGATACAAATAGTTTATATCTTCTGTCCCCAAACCAAAATCAATCTTTCCTTCCACCATCAGGGTATCATTATTGATCTCCACGTTGATCATGTTTGAATCCGACCCCGGCACATCAATTATGTATATGACTTCTCCTTTTGTTTCTATCACATCTATGGGGGGAGTTTGTGATGCCATCCCCGGTACAGTCCCTTCATGCTGACCCATAAGTTGACTGCCAGGGGGATAAACCTGAATATGGTACATAAATTACACCTCTTTATAAAAAGATTGGGTGAAAGCAAAGTTAATTATTTAACCGGTAACGTTTACCTTTACCCTTCTCCGGGCGGAGAAATCTGACTTGGGTAGACGGCACTCTAAAGTTCCATTGGAGTAATTAACATCCAGATGCTCTGATTTTACACTGGTGGGAAGTGCAACAGTCCTGTGCAGGCTGCTGGTGATACCGCTCATTTGTGCCAGTGCAGAGATACTCAAAGAATCATCAGTTACGGTAAGGAAGATATTATTTGGGTCTACATTAGGCAGTTCAGCAGTAACAATAACGTCACTATTGGTTTCAGCCAGTTCCACCCTGGGTTGAGACATTCCGGAAGAAGACCTGATTCCGGTGGACAATCCCATATTCTGCTGCATTATAGAGCTGCTCATTTGTGGAATCATTTGAGAAGACTGACTCATCATGGGGTTGGACAATTGCTGCCAACCAATGTTAGGATTAAAAGCATAACTCACAGGTGTCTGGGGAATGTTGCCGCTAAACTGAAAACTGTTGGTCCAGGGTGAAATACCTACTGTCCCGGTCTGCATAGGAACGTTAAATCCCTGTGCCTGTGGGCTGAACTGGGAAGATGGATAAGCTTGAACAAATGAACTGGTCTGCCATGGTTGAATGGAAGAAAACCCTGACTGTAAGGGCACATAAGATTGTACTGGGATACTGCTGCTCTGCCATGGATTGTTAGTTGTGATATACATATTTTTTACCTCCTGAAAATGTATTATTTTGCTTTCACCCTTTTTTAGTATGTCTTGAGGCTTATAAGAATATACCAAAAAAATACTCCCTCTGTGATAACAGTTTTATTATTTTAACTGTCTACCACAGAGGGAGCATTTCAAATTCAGCTCTTTTTTCCATCTATCACTTTATATTCTACTTTTATTTTTATTTTATTTTCAACAACTTAGCGGCGTTTACTCCCAGTATCTTCTTCTCGTCTTCTTCTGCCAACTGCAGGCTGTTGATGTTTTTTAATTCCACTCCCTGATCTGTCCAGGGAGAATCGGTTGCGAAAAGCACCTTATTTGTGCCATGAAGTTTTATTAACCTGGACATTTTTTCTGGACCAAGATCATTAAAGCTGTACGAAGTGTCAAGATAAATATCTTTCCCGGCCAAAAGCATTTCTACTTCATCCCAGTATTCATACCCTCCCATATGCGCCGCTACAATTTTCCCTCCGGGGAACTTTTCTATAAGCTTTAACAGTCTTTCTGGGGTGCAGTGATAAGGAGGGTCCAATCCGATATCCAGCCCTGCATGGAAAAGGATAATCAAATCCAGCTCAAATATTTTTTCATATATTTTATACATTTTTTCTTCATCGATAAAAAAACACTGATAATCTGGATGAAACTTAAGGCCTTTTAATCCTAGCTTCTTGATTCGAATGAGTTCTTCTTCCCAGTAGGAATAATCTGGATGCAGAGAGCCAAAAGATATGATTCCACTGCCCTGTACTTGAGCTGCCCAATCATTAATAATGGGTGTCTGGTTGGGTTTTGTAGCAATATTTTGAATCACACAAAAGTCTATCCCTGCTCGATTCATGGAATCTTTTAAGCCGTTCAGGGTGCCGTCTAAGATGGGTGTTATTCCTGCTGCATTTGCAAGAAAAGGGACTACTTTGCAAGCCATATCATCGGGAAAACAGTGGGTATGGAAATCAATTATCATAGGAACCTGCCTCTTATCATTTGATAAGTTTTAATTCTCCTTTTTTCTTTTCTTATCCTGCCTTCAAAGAGGAAATTTCCATTCTATCCTTTATTACCCTCGCACTGAAACTCAACTGGCTATAAGCAGGGAGTTTAAAAGCATTTTTATAAATCCACTGAACTATTATAATTCATCTGCCCATTGGGGATATTGGCTGCCTTCCAGTAGATGTAATTCTTTTATCATATCTTTTGCGTTTTTTATCGCTTTCTCCACGGTTTCTAAAGTAAGTTTATGGTATGTTTTTTCTCCCTCCTCATCACTGTAGTGAACAATTTTGTTGCGAATCGTATTTATTTCTTTAAATGTCTTATAAGGTTCTTTTTTATTTTTCAAGCTGTCACCGGTAATGATTTTTAAGCCTACTGTTAATTTTGTGTGAATAGAGATAACTGAAGTCAAATAATCTTCTATATCTTTTTCCAGGCCATCCTTATTTTCTTCAATAAAATTAAGAATGAAGTTATTTATATAACCTTCAACTGCTATGCAGACATACAAAAGAGAGGCCCTGAGATACCTCCGGCTCATCTCTCGATCATCAGGGGATTGTCTGGCTATCTCCAAAAAAAACTTGGAATCATTTAGCATTTCCCTGGGAATGTTGACTTCTACTGCCAGCATATTCATCACCTCTTATTTTTTTAGATATACAAAAGATAGCCTAAAAGGCTATCTTTTATACATTGTTTATAAGTGTTTGTTAATGGAAATGTTTTTATATACAATTTATATTGATTCTGCCTTAATTATCCCGGAATTTTTTTTTATGAACGGGCAATGCTATTAAGGGAGGTGCTTGTATTGAAAAAAGATAATACCAGTATGATGGTTGGCGGTCTGGGTTTGCTGGTTACAGGAATTGGGGCAACTCTGTTCCGTGGCAAAACCAAGGCTGGAGTGGTAGGCTTTGGTCTGGCCCACGTGGTACTGGGTGCTCTAGACATGGTCCGGCAAAAAATCCGCCATTAATTGTTATCTCCCAGGTAGCACCTTACGGTGCTACCTTTATTTCGATTAAGTATCAATATGTAAGGTCATTCCATCATAAGCTGATATGACCTGCACCCCTGTCTCCAAAGTTAACTGCTCCGCAAGTTTCCTGGGGTTCTTCCTTAACATGGTTAAACCAAAATGAGTTAAAACCGCCTTATGGGGTTTAATTTGTTCAATGATATTTCGGCAGTTTTCCAAATCTAAATGTTCTATCATGGAATAACTAGGAAGTTTATAAAGAACTACATTTATTATAAGAATATCTGAACGGTAAAATTCTATCAGTTCCGGAAAAAATGCGGTATCCGAAATAAAAGAAACCTTTTTTGCCTGCAGTATAAACTTTAAACCGTAAGTCTCCACAGAATGCAGGTGCCGTACCGGAGTTGAAAATTCAATATCTCCAATGCTAAACGTTAACCCTTCCTTTAAAATCTCCACCTTTTCGATAGATTTTTGAAGATAATTAAAAACAACCGGTTCCTCATGGGATACAGCATCGTATGGAGCCAGCAATAATCCTTTTTTATGTACTCTGCCACCGGTCATGGCCTCTATCATAATGTTCGCATCAGAAGAATGGTCTAAATGTCTGTGGGTAAGTATGATAGCATCCAAACTTTCTGGATTCAGTTTAGGCCTGCTGGATAAACAGCGCACCAGGGTTCCGGGGCCCGGGTCAATTAAAACATTTTTCCCAAGAAAGGAACACCACATTCCTCCTGTATGACGCAGCTGTCTGGATACCACAAAACGGGCACCGCCGGTACCCAGGAATTTTATGGTATTATTTCCTGATTCCATACCTGATCTGCTCCTTTATTACAATTGCTACGACTTTTTTGTGATCTGTTGAATATTCAATCTTTTCAAAAAAACGAACAGATATCTAGGGTAATATTTTTACAGCTCTTGAAAGTCATACGTTTCCGCTCCACAGCTGGGACAGCTCCATTCATCCGGAAGTCCATCGAAAATTGTAATAGGATCTATTCCCCGCTCTGGATCCGCTATTTCAGGATCATAAATATAACTGCAGAGTGTACATATAAATTTTTGCATAAGCAGTTCCCACCTTTTCTGTAGTATGTAAATCTACTATTATTATTTTACCAGAATTAAAATTATCCTTCCAGGAGTAAACCTATTCTATTTTCTTCTTTACTGTTTTACGAGCCCTTTTTCAAGCAAAAAGTCCTTGGCCACCGCTTCGGGCTGCATACCTTCCACGGCCACTTTTTTATTCAATTCCACCAGGGTGTCAGCATCTAAGAGGGAGGAAAGTTCCTTGAACACCTCTTCCAGTTCCGGATAAGTATCCAAAACTTCTCCTCGGATTACAGGGGCAGGATTGTATGCCGGGAAAAACTGCTGATCGTCTTCCAGCACATGAAGCCCAAACTGGGCAATTCGGCCCTCAGTAGCATCTCCAATTCCCACATCGGCCAATTCTCTACCCACCGATTCATAGGTAAGTCCCAACTCCACAAACTGCAGCTGGCTTCGATCGAATTGAAACCCATAATGGTTTTCAAAGGGTTCCAGTCCATCCTGGCGCTCGAACCATTCCGAGGGGAGAGACATCTTCAACGGCTTTTCCCCCTGGCCAATGTGCTCTGCCAGTTCTGAAATTTTGGTCCACTGATACTGGTCATAAAGGTCAGAAGAAATAAAAATTACATGGGTGTTGTTAGCCGGAGCATAGTCCAACCATACCAGGTCATTTTCTTCCAGGTCCCACTTTTTTACCTTTTGGAAGGCCTCTTCTCCATCAGCAAGGGCCTCAGCTCCCATCACCACCACCAGGGCGGTTCCAGTGTATTCCCAGTACACGTCAACCTGTCCTGAGGTTATGGCAGGTCTCATTACCGCAACTTCTCCCAGTCCCACTTCGTCTACCACTTCATAACCCCGGTCCCTCAGAAGCTCTACCGTCAGGTTCCCCATGATAATGGCCTCTACAAAGGTTTTGGAACTAACTACGATGGGTTTCTCCCCGCCACCGGGGTCTCCGCTGCCTGTGCACCCGGTCAGGGCCAGGGCCAGCAGTGCCGCTATCAATATAAAGCTCAACATTTTACACTTTTTTTTCATAATTCTGATACCTCCATTTTTTAATAAATTCATTATTCATGTACAACAGTAATTTATTTAAGATGGCGAGGACTTAAAAAAAACTCCAGCAGTGTTAAAAAGCGTTCTATAATCACCGCAATCAACCCCACAATTAAGGTTCCGGCAATAATAAACTCCGGCCAGAACATGTCTATTCCGGCAAAGATTACCCTGCCCATACCCCCTCCCCCTACCAGCGAAGCCAGGGTAGCAGTCCCCACCAAAAGGACAGAAGAAGTTTTAAGGCCCGCCATGATTACCGGGACGCTCAAGGGAAGTTCCACCTGGAAAAATAGTTCCCACTGATTCATGCCCATGCCCCTGGCCGCCTGCCGAACCTCCTCGGGGACCCCAAGGATTCCTGCAATGGTGTTTCGTACTATGGGAAGAAGAGAATAGATAATTAGGGCTACCGCGGCCGGTTTAAATCCCAGGCCAAAAAGAGGCATGAATATAGAGATGACCGCCAGGGG
This sequence comes from Syntrophomonadaceae bacterium, assembly GCA_003560915.1. Classification (GTDB taxonomy): domain Bacteria; phylum Bacillota; class Dethiobacteria; order SKNC01; family SKNC01; genus Contubernalis. The sequence continues at coordinate 7,878 of PWJM01000131.1, read as the reverse complement.
GGGGATGGTCTGCCCGGCGTTTAAAAAAAACATCACCCTTCCGGCATATTTCCGAAACTTGGGGCGGGTGAGTATAACCCCCAGTGGGAAGGCAATAAGCACCGTAAAGAACAAAACCACACCCACCAGTTTTAAATGTTCCAGCACGTGGGGGGGGGAGCGGTCAATTAAAGCTACCATAAACCGTTCAACATTCATTTTCATACTCCCTGATTTTACTGATGTGTTTTTTAATGTCCTGCCAGGTAATAACCCCTACAAAGCTGTTATTCCTTAAAATCCCCACCACGTCGGAATTTCTTTTCATCATGGTCTCCAATGCAGCTTTTACTGGCTGAAAAGCGTCAATAAAACAGGTGCCCTGTTCCAATATTTCTTTTACGGGCCGTCCCATCTTAATATCCTCCAGGGTAAAGTATCTAATGCTTTCATCCCCGTTGGGTTTAATAAACCCAACGATTTTACCTGACTCCTGCAGGACCTGGACTGCCCTGTCCATTTGGCTTTCCTGGAGCAGGACTGCTTCACTCATCAGGGCTTCCGCTCTGGTTAAATTCAAAAGTTTTACGCCCCGGTCCTCCCCCAGGATGTTTATAACAAAATCGCTTGCAGGCCGAGAAAGCACCTCCAGGGGGGTATTGTACTGCACCAGCCTGCCTTCATTCAAAACAGCAATCCTGTCTCCCATTTTTATGGCTTCATTGATGTCATGGGTTACAAAACAGACCGTCTTTTTCACCTGCTGCTGTAATTTTAGGAATTCCTCCTGCAGCCGGTTTCTCACAATAGGGTCTACGGCACCAAAGGGTTCGTCCATCAACAGTATGGGAGGATCCGCTGCCAGAGCCCGGGCGACACCCACTCTCTGCATCTGCCCTCCGCTGAGCTGATGGGGAAACTTTTCATAGACCTGTCCCGGATCCAGGCCCACCATCTCCAAAAGATTTATGACCCGGCTTTTTATTTTCTGTTCGGACCACCGGAGCAACCGTGGGACCAGAGAAACGTTTTCCCCTACGGTTCGGTGGGGAAGCAGACCCACCTGCTGTATTACATATCCAATTCCCCTGCGGAGCCGGTCGGGATCCTCATGCTGAATATCTCTACCCCCCACCATAACCGTGCCCGAAGAGGGGTTTTCCAGACGGTTGATCATCCTCAAAATGGTGGTTTTGCCGCAGCCGGAAGGTCCCACCATTGCGCATATTTCACCGGCGTTAACCTCCATGGAAACCCCCTGTACTGCGGGCACAGGAGAGTTGAGGAATGTTTTATTAACATCAATCAGCTGTATCACGGCGGACAACTCCTTACTATCCCTGACTCTGTTTCAACCCGGCCGGGGTCAGGCGTTTTTCTAATAGTCCTAGTATAAAGTCCAAAAGCACTGCAATTATGGATACAATGACAGCGCCGGTAATAATCATGTTGTAGTCTGAACGGGCAATTCCATGCTGAATCAGGCGTCCCAGGTTTCGTTCCCCGATGTAGGTAGCCACCGTAGCCATACCCGTAATTAAGACTACCGTAACTCTGATCCCTGCAAAAACCACCGGTAAGGCCATGGGAATCTGTATTTCTAAAAGTATTTGGCGGCTGGACATTCCCATACCCCTCCCCGCCTCAATTACCCAGGGATCCACGGACTTTACCCCCCTGTATACATTTCTTACCAGGGGCATCATGGCATAAATGATCAGGGCCAGAGCAGCGGATCGCCGGCCCAGTCCCAGCTGAGGTAAAGTCATAAACAGGCCGAACAAAGATATGCTGGGTATACAAAATAATATATTGCTGAAGCTGAGCACAGGTTCAGCAATCCTCTGGTACCTGCTGATTAGAAGGCCGGTCAAGAACCAAAGAACCAAAGAAAACAGCATCACGGTGATAACCAGGGAAAAATGATTAAAAGTATACTCTAAAATTCTTTGTTGATTTGAGATAATGAACTGAATGACCTGCATCTCTACCCCCTGCTCTTTTTCCTATCAGAAAATTACGGCTACCGGTACTCCGGGTTAGGATGGTCAAAACGGCAGCCGGCTTCCCATTTGGAACGCTGGTTTCCATGAGCCGGGATGCCGCCCTGGTCTTTTAGCATTCTGGCCAGGTGCATAAGATTCCAGGTCATAAAAGTGGTGTTACGGTTGGTGAAGTCATTCTCCGGCGCTCCGGAATCTTCGTCCAGGTAAGATGGTCCTGGCCCGATTTCTCCCACCCACGCGGCATCCGCCTGGGGCGGAATAACATAGCCTAAATGCTGTAAAGAATATAAAATATTCATAGCGCAATGCTTGGGCCCGTCCTCATTTCCGGTGATGATGGTACCCCCTACCCGGCCGTAATATATGTATTGACCTTCATTATTGAGGTCCCCCGAACTTGAATAGAGCCGTTCAATCACCTTGGTGCAGACCGAAGACTTGTCCCCCAGCCAAATTGGCGTTCCCAGCACAAGTATATTGGCATTCAGGACTTTTCGGTAAATTTCAGGCCATTGATCTTCTTCCCAACCATGTTCGGTCATATCCGGGTACACCCCATACGCAATATTAAAGTCTACCGGTCTCAGGGTTTCCACCTGGACTCCATTTTTTTCCATGATATGACGGGAAACCTGGAGCAGTCCTTCGGTATGAGACACTTTCGGAGATTTTTTTAAAGTACAGTTTAAAAACAAAGCCTTTAAATCATCGTATTTTTTCTCCACAACTTATAAACCTCCCTGGATAAAATCAATTCATTTTTATTAACCCTGGTATTTTAGAACATTCAAAAATATTGATAAAATAAACAAATTCTTTGTAAATAATATTTATCCTGCCCTTTTTATATTAAGAATTGTTAATATTTATTAAGCTATGTAAATTATAAAGTCCTCCTACTTCTTTGGGTTTTAGAAAAAACTACCACTCAATTAAGTGGTAGTTAAAGCCTTTAAAACCCTTTGTTTATACCGGTCCCATGACCTGCAGGAAATATTTTCCATTTACTGGAATGTATCTCTTTTTGTTCTTTAAGTTCTCTCATTATTTTTTCCAGCTCTTCCTGACTTTCTCCAGGTACCGAGAATTCTGCCAGGAGCTGTTCTTTCTTATTTTCCAGGCTTTTACTGGATATGGATAGTAAATTGTAATTTCTTTCTGAAAGGTTTTGGTTAAGGGTCTGACGAATCTGTGCTTCGTCACTGGAATTACAAATCAAATCCAATCGGCATACGGAATCCAAGTTTTTTAGCTGTTCCTGGTCCATTTTATACTGAAAGGACCTGATAACAATATTTGCCAATAAAATTACCGCAGTGCCGATGAATGCCTCAAAATAAAAACCGGTACCGGTTAATACTCCAATGGCTGCAGAACACCAGAGGGTAGCCGCGGTATTAATTCCTCTAATATTAACCCCTTCCCTGATAATCACACCGGCGCCCAAAAAACCTATCCCCGAGACAACCTGGGCGGCTACCCTGGTGGGGCTGGCATCATCTAAAGTCAATACAGAAAGGGTAACATAAAGAGATGCTCCTACAGCAACCAAAGCATTTGTCCTTAAATCTGCAACTTTATGACGCCACTGTCTTTCTGCACCGATTGCCAATCCAAATAAAAGAGCCAGTAATATTCTCAAGGTAAAACTAATCCCGTACATTAAAGCTTCTCCCCTTTAAAGAGATAATACTGTTATATTTTAACAGTCATTTTTCAGTCAAGGTTATCAGGAGTTCTTCAGAAAAAATCGTTTTTCGTGACATCCTCACGGGGTCAATAGACCCCAAGGATTCCCGCCGGTAGTTTCTAAAATATTTAATTCTTCTTTTACCCAAAGGATTCCTGTCAATATTTGTCCCCTGTCTAAATTCTCCAGTTATTTTTCTTTTTGATATATTATAAACATGGTATAATTGTATCAAGTAGTAAAATCAATAATTACAATGATAAATTTTGATATATCCTGCAAATACTCCAGATTGAAATCACATATGTTTTTGCTGTGTTTCCCATGTTTACATTGGAAATTTGAATTAGAAATTATGGGAGGGAAAATTTGTAGAAATGCTGAAAAAAGTAAAGAATCTAAAGATTAAGCTCGGCACGAAAATAACAGTAATAATCTGTCTGATAATTTTTATATCTCTCTCTTTTCTTGCTCTAACAGCTTATAAAAATAGCTCAGATTCTCTTATGGATGCAGCAGTTGAGAAATTGTCCAATGAATCATTTTTGTATGCCAAGATCATAGACGATTTTATGGCTCAAAGGCAGGGTGATATTACCATTGTTAGCCAGCACCCGGTACTCAGGGATAGAGAAGCAAGCATTGAGGAAAAAACAGAAGTTCTCACCATGTATAAAGAAAACTATAAAGTTTACCACACTATCTCTATGACGGACCCCTCCGGTTTACAGATCATTGATACCCGGGGTATTGTGGGGGACCCAAAGGATGACCTGGAATGGTTCACTTCTGCCAGGGAGGGTCATCTTTATATTTCAGATATGAGATTATCTCGAGACCTGGGTATATATATGATTAATTTTTCCTACCCCATCTACTGCAGTGAAACAAATGAATTCCTGGGCGTGGTAGTAGCCAGGCTGGCATTGGAAGATACAATTTATAAAACCGTAAACATGTTTGCTGATGAAGAACGGAAGGCTGGTCGAACAGGCTACGCATATATGATAAACCAAGAAGGAACCTTTATTGCCCATCCCAATGATAATTTAGTTTTTAAACAAAACATACTGGAACAAGGGATCCCTGAACTAAGAGAAGCCGGACAGAAGATGATACGGGGAGAAAACGGCACCGCACGTTATGAATTTGAGGGTGAAACGAGGTATGTAGGTTTTACTCATTTGCATGGTTCCGGTGATTATGAGGGAAAAGGATGGACATTTGCTATAAGTATCGTTAATGAAGAATTTCTGGCACCCATAATTGCTCTCAGAAATATATCCATAATTACCTTTTTGGCCGCTGTTTTATTAAGCATAGCTGCTGCCAATTTGTTTACAAAACAAATTACCAATCCTATTTCCCAAATAGCAGTTTTAATGAATCTTGCCGCACAGGGCAATTTCTCCCGGAAAGCTGAAATAAAATCGAGGGATGAAATTGGAGAGTTAGGTGATAACTTTAATACCATGATTGACAGCCTCTCCGTTCTGATGAGAAAAGCCACGGAAATTTCTACCTCAGTCAAACAATTCAGCAATACCCTCTCCTCTCTGGCAGCATCAACCAGCACATCACTGCAGCAGGTAACTGCCTCTACAAACCATTTTACCAAAAGCAGTTATGAACTCAGCAGCAGCACCCGGGAAATGACAGAAATATCTAAAGAAGTTTCCGATAGTGCCACGGAGGGCGACGAAGCTGTTTTAAGTGTAATTCAGCAGATGAAGGATATCAATAATATGGTAGAAAATCTGACTGACGTAATGCAGGAACTGGACAACCGCTCTAAAGAAATAGGGGAAATCGTTAACATGATTACCGCGGTAGCTGACCAAACCAATCTCCTGGCTCTGAATGCTACCATCGAAGCAGCCCACGCCGGTGAACAGGGCAAGGGGTTTGTTGTGGTTGCCAGGGAAGTGCGAAAGCTTGCAGAACAGTCAGCAAAAGCAGCTGATAATATTTCTAATTTAATTAAGGAAGCCCAGGAGGAAACAACCGAAGCCGTTGAAACTATAAAACAAGGGGTGGAAAAAGTTAAGATAAGTTCAGAAGTTATCAGTTCGAACAGTGAAACCTTCCAGACAATTGTGGGTGAGGTACAAAAGATCGTAGAAAAAATTAACCAGGTATCGGTGGAAACAGAATATATTAATACCGGCAGCCAGGAAATTGCAGCCGCAGCAGAACAGCAGTCCTACTATATGGAAGAGATAAGTACAACAGCAGATCAGCTGCGTAATTTAGCGCAGGAACTTCATTCTGCTTTGGACAAGTTCAAGTATTCAAATAATCATAGATAATTGTGCCAGATGCTTATAGAGAAATCTAACTGACCAGCTGGTAAAACTTTCATCCCCGCATCAAGCTGACGGGGTTTTTAGCTAGCATTTAATACATCCCTGGCATTATTTTTAGAGAGGGATGCGGTGGCTTACAACCTCAACACGATTCCGGAAAAACATTAATCTTTTTTTAACACCCCCTTTCTTAATAGACTCCGTTCAATGCTATAAACTAGACTGGCCAGCGCCCTTCTGCTTCTACCTTCAATTTTTAAGATTTCTACTATTTCATCTTCTGTCAGTGATCTTCCCTCGGCCAATATTCTTTCTATCTGATCCATTGTTTCCTGTCTCCATTTATTCTTTTTCTTTTTTATGGGTTCCTTTTTTTCCCTTTTCCACCACATAATCATTATGATTTCATCTCCTTTCTAACTAATTATTTACAGGTAAAAAACCTTTATTAACTTCTTCATCCAGTGTTCTCTTAATATCAGGGCTGCCACATGCTGAGTAGCGGTTGTTTGGCCACTTTATCAACGGTGATATATATATCACTCATGGTTTTCAAACCCTTTATTTGTTTTATATACCTATACTAACTTACGTCAAAATACTTGTAAATAGATAAAATTTTTAAATTCTTTCTAATAACTCACTTAATTGTTAAGTCTTATAACACAAAACCTTTAAACCCATATTTCTGGAAGTTTGCTGCAGCAATTTTTTGTGTATTTTTTTCTCATGTTTGTAAAATCTTTGCAAATCATTTATTATGTAAATTAACCAAAAAAAGACGATTTTAAGAAAGATGCTATTAAATTAGTAAAAGAAGGTAACCGGTCCGTTCCAAGCGTTTCAAAAGATCTGGGAATTAGTGCTCAGACATTGCGTAACTGGCTTAATGAAGAAAAACACCGTGAGAAGCCTGAAAGCACAAGAATTTCAGAGCTTGAAGTGGAACTTAAAGCCGAAAAACGCAGAAACGCAGAGCTTGAGGAGGCAGTGGCAATATTTAAAAAAGACTACAGCACTATTCGCCACAAAAGACCGGAAATAACTTACGAATTTATTAGTAAATACAGCTCCGAATTTCCGGTTGTGAATATGTGCAAAGTACTCGAAGTGTCCCGGAGCGGTTATTATGACTGGGAAAATAAAGAGCCCAGTCAGCGAGACCTTGAAAATCAGGAAATACTTGAAACTGCCCAAGAAAGCTACAATGAAAGCGGCGGCATATATGGACTGGATAAATTACTTAAAGATGTTCGAGGAAAATTCCCCAAAAAATCTTTTAAACCAGGACTTCAAAACCGAAAGACCAAATGCTGTCTGGGTAACTGACACAGTTACTAGGACACCTCAAAGGGCTGGCTGTATCTAGCCACCGTTAAAGACATACACACAAAAGATATCGTTGGCTGGGCCACCGCAGATCATATAAAAACATCGCTTTGTAAAAGAGCGCTGGAAAATGCAATTAACAGTTACAAGCCCCTGAAAGGACTGATTCAACACTCGGATCGAGGGGTGCAAGTGCTGCAGCAAAGAATACCAGAAACTTCTAAATAAGCACGGCATGATATGCAGCATGAGCCGGAAAGGGAACTGTTATGACAATGCCTGTGTTGAGACCTTTTTTAGCACCATCAAGTGTGAAATAGGGCTGACAATGCCGCAATTTGGCATTGGCGGCATGGCTACCAGAAGGGGGTTTTCGAAATAATCAGCAATTGGCTGAATTGGGGAGGATAGCTAACTTAACAGTGTCCGGTTTATCGGGAAAACCTCAACTGGATGCGTTTTGTGTTCTGCGCCTCTGTTTCATTGATTTTGCCATGCTTTTAAGTGTTAGGCCCCTTTCATCCCTTTTAATTGAGACGTTCATATCTTTACCACCTCCAACCTAAAT
>PWJM01000026.1 GCA_003560915.1 Syntrophomonadaceae bacterium | reverse complement strand
TAAAGGGTAAAATAATCATAATCCAGGGATTATTTAGAGGTTATGGTCAACCCATTGTTTATATAATCAAGTTTCTGCCGCTCCAGGCTTTCATAAGCTCCACGATCTAAAATAATAGTAAGATCCTCCATCGTAATTTCATAGTCATCTTCTTTTTTTGCCTCTTCCAGAGACATTCCGTACCGGACCGACCCTCCTCAACCTACACCACTGACATATATTCTAACAAACTTTTCTTCTTCCTTAAGATGCTTTTTAAGTTCTACCGCAGCCTTTTCTGTTACTTCTAACATACCATATCAACTCCTTTTTCATTATTATACCCCCTATGGGTATTATACTATAAAAAAAGCTTGAGCAAAATACTTTTTATCAATTATTACAAATTCTTAAAGGATAATATGTATCGCTAATAATTCCAACATGTTTATAACTCTTCCGGGTGCATCACCAGGAGGCCTTCATGGGTTGGAAAAACTCTGCGGCTTTCCTTCATATGAACAAAGTAAATCTCCCCGCTCTTTACTTTTTCCCCAGTCAGCTCTTCCCATACCCAAGCATACACTCTTACCTGCTGCCCATAGGGTCCAACTAATATATCCAATTCCTTTTGATCCTTCAACCGGTCGGTTTTGTAATCCACAATCACCCAGCCTTCCGGTTCCTTAAAAACCAGGTCCATGGCCCCCGAAAGAATGACGGGCACCCGGTCTTCTCTGCCAAGGAATTGATAAATTTTATGTTTTTCCTCCACTTTCAAGATAAAGGAAACCTCGGTAAACTTTCTCGGGGACCGGCAGATTCTTTCCCAGAGCTGGGACCTTTGGAATCTCTCTATTTCCTCAAATACTTCCTCTTTTCTTTCCTCCATTTCCCCGTTTTGCCGCAGGGCGGAAACCACCAATGACTCCAGGTCAACATTTCCTTTTACCAGGGCCTCCATTATACGGTGAATCACGGATCCCCAAAGGAGCCCCCCACCTGATGTTCTCTTTACTCCGGAAAGTCCCTCCAAAGACTTCAAATCCGTTGGAGAAACCTGGGCATAACCAGGTTTAGATAAGGGCTCTTTCCAAAAGCCAATCTTCTCTATTGCCTGAACCGCTTCCTCTGGAATTACTTCTTCTTTTGCGTTTAAGTCTTCCTGAGTAATGACTTTATCCATAAAAACCTCTGACCCTTCGGGAACCTTTTCTAAAAGAAGTTTCCAAGGGTTTTTTTTCATTCCAGGATCTTTTTTGCTCCTGCTTATAACCAGAAGATTCTTTGCCCGTGTAGCCGCCACATATAAAAGACGAATCTCCTCTGCCTGAAGATATTTTAATTCCTCCTGCTCATGTTGGAGCCAGTCCAACGGCTGGGCAATAACCTCCCCCTGCCGCTGAAATCCGTGTCTGGCTTCCGAAAAGGTAAAATAGCCTACAGGCCTGCCCCCCTTCCGGCAGACATGCATGTCTGCCGAAGGGGAAATATATTTATAAGGGTTAGCCAGAAAAACTACCGGGGATTCCAGCCCCTTAGCCTTGTGCAGGTTCATCAGCCTCACCCCCGGCTCCCCTTGAACGTCTATTTCCAGCTCATCCTCAAGGCCTGTGCTGATGAGAACCTCCAGATCCTCCACCATTTCAGAAAAACTTTTGATGCCGGAAGCTTCTGCTTTTTTCTGATGTTCTACTAACTGCAGAAAATAACTGCACCGGCTTTTCCCCAAAGCTTCAGACAGGGTATAAGGAATTAACCCCAACCTGTGAATAATCTTTTCCAGCACCACGGATGGAGGCAATCCCCTGCTCCAGCGCCAAAATTCCACCAGCCTCTGAAAGGTTTCCTGGAACAGGTTTGCCAGTTCCAGGGGTATCCCTTTCGGAACCGTGCTGAAAATACTATACTTTCCACCGCTTTTTTTAAATTGGTAAAGGTCTTGGTCGCTGGCTCCTACAAAAAAACCCCTCAAAGTCGCCACCAGATAAACCTGGTTGTTGGGATCCGCTACAGCTTTTAAAAGAGTCAGGAGCTCAAAAACCTCCCTGTTTCCTGGCATAGAACTGCCTCCAGTGATACTTACAGGGATGTTCAAATCCTCCAGGGAACGGGCATAGATGTCCATCATCTCTTTGTAACGAAGAATAATCATAAAATCTCCCGGCCTTGCTTCAGGGCCCAGGCCGCTTTCCCGCTCCTGTTGTGTTCGGGACAGATTGAACCCTCCTTCCAGGGCATTTTTAATGAATTGTGCAATATTTTCCGCATCCCTTTCCACGATATCGACTTTCTTTTTACAGCCTTCCTCTACTTCTAGAACTTTTACCCCAAAAGCTGTCCCTGTTTCATTTTCCCTTACCGTGTTTACCGGATAGTATAAAGCCTGGTAAGGATTTTCCTCCTGGGCCAAAAGTTCTTCGAAAACGGAATTGCATAAATCACCCGGGTCCTTCAGAGAACGGAAGTTGGTGGTAAAGGTGAGGACTTCACCGCCGCCCTCCCTTATTATTTTTTTTACAAAGTTATAGGTATCTATATCCGCCCGACGAAAACGGTAAATAGACTGCTTAGGGTCACCCACCACAAACAGCGACCCCGGACGGGATATAAGCTTTCGCCAGTCTTTTTCCTTTACATCGATACCGGTTAAATACAACATAACCTCCGATTGGATGGGATCTGTATCCTGAAATTCGTCTACCAAAAGGAACCGGTATTTTCCCTGGAAATATTCCCGAACTTCAGGATATTCCCGAAGCATTTCCGCCGCCTTCATCAGAAGGTCCTGGAAATTCAAAAATGAACATTCCTGCTTCATTTCCTGGAAATACTCCAGGCCTGGCAGCATAAACTGCATGATATGATCATGGCAGTATTCCCTCCAGGCCTTAAGAGCAGGGCCCACTACCTGCTCCGCCAATTGGTTAAAATCCTTTTCATAAGACTTAGCTGTTTCCTTGCTCTCCCAGAGCTTCTGTATGACTCTATGATTGTTCCTTCCGAAGGCAGGCAAAACTCTTAGCCTGTGCACATCACAATTGAGATTATAATACTGTTTACAGCGCATTGCTTTTAGAATCTTCTCCTGAAGGTCATCGTACCTGCCCTCAATGGGTACAGCAGGAATATCCTCCCTGGCCCTCCTGGAAAGCGCCATCAGCTTTTGAATGGCTGGTTCAAGGTCCGGTTTTTCCACCGGGTTACAGACCTTTTTCAGATCCGGGTAGTTAACCAGATTCAAATAACTTGACTTCAAGCCCTCCAGAGATACACCAATTTCATTCAGCTTGTCCAGCAAAAAAGGCCGGTAAAGCTTTACTTCAACCAAATAGCTGTCCCAGGCCCTCTCTACCAGGAGAAGGTTCTGATTTTCATCTATCTCCTGGAATTGTGGATCTATTCCTGCCTCTACCGGCCTTTCCCTGAGCAGCCTTCCGCAAAAGGAGTGAATGGTCCCTAAAAAACACTGGTCCAGATTCATCAATGCCCGGGCAAGCCTCTCCCGGACCGTAAAATCAGCAGTCCTGCCGTAGGCTTTCTCCAGTTCGGTTTGAAACCTTTCCCTAAGCTCAGCCGCCGCCTTGCGCGTAAAAGTAATGGCGGCGATTTCCCCAGGACAGCATTTGCCGGTGGTAACCAGTGAAACCATTCGCTTGATCAGGCTGGCGGTTTTACCCGAACCAGCTCCCGCCTCTACCAGGAAATTTTTATTCAGCTCCCTTTCAACTATTTCCCTCTCTTTTATATCCGGGGGAGATATCTTAGTCATAACTCCTCAACCTCCTGAAATGAGTTAGCTCCTTATTTCGGGAAGATGCCACCATATTTTTTAATTCTTCCCCATAGAATCTACGTCGGCATACATCGGGATAATCACAATAAAAACAATCTTTATCGTCATCGGTCATCACAAAGATACCCCGGGAATAGATTTCCAGCAGTATTTCCATGATTTCGAAAAACTCTCTGCGGTCCCCCTGATCCCTCATAATTCGCTTTCCCTCCCCCTTAAGGGTAGGGAAAGCATATCCACCTTCCGTTACCCGGGGATTCTGCTCAATATTTTTCATACGTAAAATTTCTTCCAAAGCCAGTGCATACAGGGTATGCTGCAGCTGCCGCCCTCCCCGGTGGGGTTCCCGGTTTTTATAAAAGGATGTCCCGCCAGTTTTATAATCCAGTACCCGGTAACTCCCATCTTTCCCCCGGTCCACTCTGTCAATTTTCCCCCGCAGGAAAAAATACCTGTCGGCGGGGAGCTGAATCTTTACTGGTTCAATCTGTCCTAATTCTTCATCCATCAGGAAAGGTATACCAAAAGTTAATTCAAAATAACAAGGAGTTAAATTCCTGGAAAATTCCTCCTCACTTTTTAAAAAAATATGGCTGGATTCCATGATTTCCCGCCTCTCATAATCAAGAACCACTTCATTAGGAGGAGGAAGTTGGGATTTCTGTTCTTCAATCAACCTTTCCACCATGTCTACTAATAACTGCTGATGCTGCCGGAAAGAAGGAGTTTCCCCTCGCTTAACCATCTCCCGGTAAAAATCCTCGTAAACCCGGTGCAGCAGAATCCCCCTCACCGCAGGGTCCAACCACATACCGGGGACATACTGTATTTCTTCCGGAGGGGAGATGCCTAATACATATCTTAAAAAGTAAGCGTAGGGGCACTGCCCCAGCCTTTCCAGCTGGCTGGCGGAAAACACCATTCTATCCTTCATAATATTCTCTTCAGAGGCCAGTTTACCATCATAGGAGGTAAATTCCTCCCCCTTTCGATAAACCTGAGCTTGATACCCCCTTTTCAGAAAGGGATAGACCTCCGACACTGTCCTCAGGGGATTTTTCACCCCCCCTCCCCGTAGAAACCGGTGCAGCCACCACTCCCCTTCATCCAGGGAGCCGGCATATTTTTCAGGTACAAAACCCTTAACCAATCCGATTTCCTTCAACAGCGCAGAATAATCCCTGGATTTATCCCCGTTCATCAGACGGTGTACCTGCAAAAGCACCGGTGAGGGAAACACCTCCCGGCTTTCTACCGTGTCAAAAGAGGCATAGCTCAAGGTTATCCTACCCCTAAGAGAAGCCAACAGCTGGGCCATAGCGTACAATTTTTCCGCTGCATTGGATTTGTTCAACACCAGTCCCCGTCCCAGTTTTTCTCTCTCTACATCCAGAAGCAGAGGATCTTCCATACTCTGGCCGGGAAAACGGGAGGCATCCATACCCATAATAAAGTTGTTTTCCCGAGACAGCCACAGGCCTTTTCTATAGCTCTCCAGGTGCAAAAAACCTGGCTGCGGGAGAGAGGCCTGCACCCTTAGACCCCCTGCCATTTCCCTGGTAATGAAAATTGCCTCTTCTATGGTAACCGGTTCTCCCGAAATGCCTTCCGGTACCGAAAGCTCCTCCAGCAGGAAATTTTTCGCCTCTACGTCCGCTTCGCCGGATACGGAAGCATGAGCTTCTATAAGATTAAAAATCCCCCGCATAAAACTATTTATGTCAATCCGGTTGTCTCCCATAGGTTCAGGAATATGTCCCAGAAAATCCTTAATGAAATTCCGAATCCACTGAATTTTTTCTAATTTGTAAGAACGTTTTGCCCGAGGCTTTACCAATCGGCCCCGGTACCGTCCCACCTCCTGATCTAACCAGGAGAGATATCTCTCTCTTCCCCAGCCAATTCCAGAAGCCCGAAGAACCCCTGCTATTTCATTTTTTGAAGGCCCCTTTTTTCTCTTCAGCTCAAAATCCGGACTCAAGAGCATCCTGCAGAGCAGTAAAACATTGAAATTTTTTTCCAGCCAATCCATGATAGACCCGAAAAACCTCCCCGGCCTGGTATTTCCAATGGATATACCCTCTCCAAATGTAACCGGCAGTCCATACTGCAGAGCTGCCTGGTAAAAAAGCTGGGTATAGGGTTCCACCGTTGTGAAAAAAACCATGGTCCGGTCAAAGGGCAGGGAACGCTCCTTAATCCGCCGGATTACCTCCTTCACCTCACTGTTCTCCCCATAGGCCCGGAACATTTGTACCTCTGGTACGAATGAGCCTTTGGGAAGCCTGTCCAAATCGTAAAGCCAGGATAGTGGGTTTTCAGCTCCTTTCTCCCAATCTTCGCTGTCCTTATTAAAATAATTTCCAAAGTAACCTGGGGGCATGGAAAGGCCATAAGGATGAGAAAGAGTAAACACGGTACCGGAACCCTGGCGGACTAAACCATCCAACAGTTTTTTTTCTAAAGAATTTAAACGCAGATTAGAAGGACACATATATTGAGTCTTTGTTCTCGACACTTCTTCTCCTTTTCCCTGCCGGGCCTTCTCCAACTCTGCCGCTGCCATAGCCAAGAGGTCTCCCCGGTCTATGTATCCCTGGCTCCGGAGCACCTTTTCATAACCTTGAAAAATAATTCTGAGGTCATCCTCTTTAAATTCACTCACAAAGCTATCTCCAGGAATCCCCCCGGAAGAAAAGCCGGCTGTTTTTAATTCCAGGATAGCCCTTGAAATCCCCTTCGCCATTCCCGGGGTTACCTCCAATCGCTGGAAATATTTTAAGTTTTGTTTTTCCTTCAGGTCTTTTAAAATTCCAAACATTATATGACCCGCCAGGGTATCAGAAATACAGGTTAATTTCTTAGCGTAGAGAAGAGACGAGCAGATATTTTGAGCCAGTCCCATTATAGTTTCCACTTTTAGATTCAGCCCACGATACCCTTTGGCTGCATATCCTTTAAGCAGCAGGTTCCCCTGGGCATAACTGGACATCACCAGCACCTTCTCCCCACAAAGGTTTTTTGCGCACAGTTCTGCCAATTGTTGATAAATACTACTCATCCAATACCCCCTAAAAACAATGTTATATTTGTCAACTCCCTTGAGCTCAATACATATCTTCATGGTAAAACAAAAGCTGCCCGGAGGCAGCATAAATGAGTCGGTACCAGGTCTATATGGTTTTATTCTACAAAGATAATTTTATAATTATGTTCCACAAAAATCATTTTTTTCCTGCATATTACATAAATTAAATGCAAGGCTTATCGAAATTCTCTAACACATAATTACTCTCCGCTGCAGCTGCGGAAATTTTTAAAAACATTATACCACCAGGATGATTTTTTTGATACCGGAGCTTTACTTAACTGCTCACTCCTGGTAGTTTTCTCACCCACCGTTTGCCCGGCAACCTTGGGCTTGATTTCCTGAGTAATCTTTCCTTTTTGGACTATCTTTCCAATATTATTAATGTTTTGAGGGTTAAAATTAGATTTTTCATCCAATGAAACACACACCTCACTTATATGCCTTGCCTCTGATTAACAATCGAATAAAACACTTAGTTTTTTTACAGGAGTATTTCAATATCACTCTCCGCCCGTATATCCTGCACCATAAGATTCACTACTTGATTATACTTTTGATCCTTCAATTCTTCCTCCAGCTGACCCTTAACTTCTTCGTACTCCGGCATATCTTCAACCTGAGAGCTGTACAGGGAATAAAGGGTTTCCAGTTCTTCTTCCGAGACTTCCAGTTCCTTCGGATCCACCTTTTCCATATAGCTCTCCATATACTGTGCAAATAACAGCTGTTCCTCAATCAAGGTCATAAAACTTTCCCGGGTTAAGTTCATTTCCTCCAGTTCCGAGAGGAGATCCTCCTCGTCATTAAATTGGGAAACAACTTCTTCATACTCCTTCTGAACCTCCTGCTGGCTTACCTCCATATTTTTTTCCCGGGCCACCTGCAGGATCAGCCTCTGGTTGATTAGTTCTTCTAAGGCCTGGTACTCCAACTGACGTAAGAGGTCCTGGGAATCACTTCTCCCGAAATCAATCCCCTGCATTTCGTACATAGATTTCATATAATCCAGCTGAAAGCTGTAATCCTGCCTGATAATCTCCTCACCATTGACCATTGCCACCACGTCCTCCGGTGAACCAGCCGCCTCCCCCCGTTCCCGAAGGTAATCAAAAATCCCAAAGGCAGCACTTACAACCAAACCCAGAACCAGGGAAAGGGCCAAAAAAATATATAAACCTTTTTTCCAGATACTTTTAGTGTTTTTGAACATCGACAATCTCCTTTCTGTACAACCCGAAATATTCTAGTTTCCATATAATTATACTAAATGGAAGCAAAGAACTTTCCTGTTATTACAGGTTTTTTTCGACATTGTCCCTATTATAACATGGATGACAAACTTCCTTCAAGGAAGAAAGGTCATAAAAACAAAAAATCCCCAGTTCCTTTTTGAACTGGGGATTTTTACTTACTATTAGCCAATTATTTCAGGTTCACCGTAATCCACGCCGAAAGTGTCCACCTGAATCGTTTTAATCACTTGAGCCTCCAAAGGCTTATCCTGATGGTTTCTTTTTGCTGCAGCAATTTTATCAGCTTCCTCCATCCCCTCTGTTACTTGACCAAAAGCCGCATACTGTCCATCCAGGTGAGGAGCATCAGCCACGGTAATAAAAAATTGAGAGCCTGCCGAATCCGGAGCCATAGAACGGGCCATGGAGATAACCCCACGATTGTGCTTCAGCTGGTTGGAAACCCCGTTCATAGCGAACTCCCCCTTGATGGCATATCCGGGATTTCCGGTACCCTGCCCCTGGGGACAGCCCCCCTGAATCATGAAACCTGGTATGACCCGGTGAAATATTAATCCGTCATAATAACCCTTTTGAGCCAGTTGAATAAAATTTTTCACTGTGTTGGGAGCATT
>PWJM01000024.1 GCA_003560915.1 Syntrophomonadaceae bacterium | reverse complement strand
TCGAGCGGTGGGCTTCTCAAGGCTACGTTTATAGATTAGGAGATGATATTGGTCGGTTTGGAAT
The DNA here is from genome assembly GCA_003560915.1 of Syntrophomonadaceae bacterium. GTDB lineage: Bacteria > Bacillota > Dethiobacteria > SKNC01 > SKNC01 > Contubernalis. The sequence continues at coordinate 8,709 of PWJM01000024.1, read as the reverse complement.
AGAACGGGGCTGGGAGCCATATCTCAGGGGTGAGAGAGGGGAGCTTTTAGTTGAAGTTAATGCCTGGGGCCGTCTGGTAGGCGTCCGGGGTAGAAAAGACCCGGTCCCAGGAAATGACCTGCATTTAACATTGGATGCAAAGCTGCAGATGGACACCCAGAGGCTTATAGAAGAAAGCCTGGAATCTTTACGGGAAAACTTTGGTTATAATCCCCGTGGAGCTTCGGTGGTAGTTTTGGATCCTAATACCGGTGGAATTTTAGCCATGGCCAGTTATCCGGATTTTGATCTGATTACCTATACAAATCGTGAATATTATAATGAAATAATTACTGATCCACTCAAACCTATAACGAACCGGGCAATTAGTGGTTATTACGCGGGAGGGTCTACTTTCAAAATGGTAACGGCTACGGCTGCGCTGGAGGAGGGAAGGGTCACCCCGGGGGAAACATTCCGCTGCACCGGAAGCCTGACGCGGTACGGGAATACCCGGAGGTGTTTGGGGGTTCATGGGCCTACCAATCTTTATCGAGCTATTGTGAGGTCCTGCAACGTTTATTTCTATGAAATGGGTCTCAGGGCAGGTATCGATAAACTTGCATATTATTCAGAGGAATATGGATTTGGTCAAAGGACAGGCTTGACGGATGTTTCCGGAGAAAAATCTGGAACAGTGGCCAGCAGGGATGCGAAACTGGCCAGCAGCCTTGAATTTAAAACCTGGGTTCCCGGGGATACCATGAGCGCTGCTATCGGGCAGGGTTTTCATGAGTTTACACCACTGCAGCTGGCCAATTATTCGGCCATTATTGCCAACGGAGGTTATCGCTACAGGCCCTACCTGGTAGACAAAGCGGTCTCTTATGAAGGGGAGGTAGTGTGGCAGACGAAACCGGAATATGAAGAGGTAAACATTTCCGACCGCACCTTCCAGCTGCTGCAGAGCGCCATGGAGGGGGTCTGCCAGCCTGGTGGGACCGCCGGTTTTATGGGGCGGCTGCCGGTAAAAGTGGCCGGGAAAACCGGTTCAGTGGAGCATGGTATTAGGGGCAGAGAACCCCATGGGGTCTTTGTGGGATACGCTCCGGCGGAGAATCCCGAAATTGCTTTTGCTGTGGTTATAGAATTTGGTGGCAGCGCATTCAGGTCTGCTGCCCCCCTTGCCCAAAAAATAGTGGAAAGCTATTTTGGCCTTCTGGAGGAAGAGGAACCCGAAGAATCCGAAGAATTTGAAGATGCTGAAGGTATTTTGGAAGATGAAGGAAACGGAGTGACGGGGATAGAACAAACAGGCTAATGGTAATATCCTGTTCTTCCCCACCACATTTCCGGTAACATTAAAGAGGCGGGATACCTATTGTTTGATGAAAAGCTGTGGAGAAACTTTGACTATTGGCTGCTGTTTATTGTGCTGGCCATTTCTATATACGGCCTTGTGATTCTCAGCAGCGCTACCAGCAATTTTAGTGCAGATCCCTGGTACTATGTCCAAAAACAAGCCATCTGGATTGCAGCCGGCCTGACTGGCCTTTTTTTAGTCATCAGCATAGATTATTCTAACTTTTCCCGTTTATCCGGATATATTTATATTGGCAACCTGGCACTCCTGACCCTGGTATTGTTTATTGGCAGAGAAACCGCCGGAGCTCAAAGATGGATTGATTTAAGGTTTTTTGACCTGCAGCCCTCAGAATTTGCAAAGCTGGCAATCATTATTACCCTGGCTGTTTTTTTAGAAAAAAGAGAAGGGGATATGGACAGTGTAAAAAACTTTGCTTTGGCTTTTATTCATGTGGCCCTGCCTATGTTTCTGATTTTTAGACAGCCGGACTTAGGGACTTCACTGGTGTTCGTGGCCATATTGTATGGAATGCTCTTCCTGGGAGGGGCCAAATTGAAACATCTTTTCTTGAGTATGGCTGCCGGAGCGGCAGCTGTTCCCCTGCTTTGGAGGTTTTTAAAGCCCTATCAACAGATGAGGTTAGTAATTTTCATGAATCCCGAACAGGATCCGTTGGAATACGGGTACCAGTTAATTCAATCGGTGATTGCTATTGGTTCCGGGGGAATTTGGGGATCCGGGCTTTATGAGGGCACCCAGAATATTTATGATTTTTTACCGGCCCAGCATACCGACTTTATCTTCTCTGTATTAGGAGAGGAACTGGGGTTTGTGGGTGCGGTAGTTCTGCTGGTTCTTTACCTTTTATTAATTTATAGAATATTAAAGGTGTCCAGTATGGCAAAGGATACCTTTGGCTTATTAATTTGTATCGGGGTAGCCTCCATGCTGGTCTTTCAAGTTTTAGTGAATATCGGCATGACCATCAGCATTATGCCGGTTACAGGCCTGCCCCTGCCCTTTATGAGCTACGGTGGCAGTTCATTCCTGGTGAACATACTGTCTATTGGCCTTGTACTCAATGTAGGTATGAGAAGGGATAAGATTATGTTTTAAATGTGAGGGCCCCTTATGCATATTTTGGTAATGTCCGCTATATATATAGAAAAGGACAAACTATGGTAAGGGGTGAAATTATGGCCAAAAAAAGGAAGAGAGGGGATTTCCCCCGTTTCAGCCTCAGAGATAAAATTCAAAAAAGAAAAATAGAAAAAGGGGAAGATGATTTTCACTGGGATTGGGAGGAGGATAATAATTACGGAGATTACAAAGATCTCTGGAGCAGGTTTCCTTTGAACAATTTAGCTTACATGCATAAATACCTTTGGGAAAAGACCATTTTGATTGTAGTGGCCTTAATATTCGTTTATCTTCTCAGTTTTTTCAGTTTTCCCCTGGCGATGAATCTGAGAGAGAAAATATATCATACGGCAGTGGAAAACCTGGACATATCCGGATATTCAGAACAGATATTGCCTGTATTTAGTGGTGTCAGGGAGCTGTATCCCTTCGGTTTCTTCCTGGATGAAAGGATTCCGGAAGAAGAACCTTCCGAGGATCCGGTGAGGGAGGATTTGCGGTTCACACTACCTGTAGAAGGCTTGATTGCCGGAAAATTTGGGTTGAGGGAAGACCCCTTCACCGGAACCAGCCAAATGTATTACGGGGTTGATTTAATGGGTTCTTCCCAGGGGACAGTTGTTTCCGTTGAGTCCGGCCAGGTCACTGCGGTTTACGAACACCACCAGAAAGGCCAAACGGTTGAGGTAAGTCACCAGGAGGGATTCACTTCCGTCTACGCCGGGCTGGGAGAAGTTTTAGTTAAGGAGAATGACTCCATTAAACAGGGCGAAACCCTTGGCTTTCTAAAGGAAGAAGACAACCCTTTACTGCATTTTCAAATTAGAAAAATGGGACATCCCGTTGATCCCTTAAATTATCTTCCTGGCACAGGGTAAATCATAATCCATGCAGATAGGCCGTATTTTTGGTGTAAAAATAGTGTTCAACTGGTTTTTTTTCTTCTTCCTGTTCTTTTACGCTCTGCTGGGCCGTCTTGCTGAATCACTTACTCTATTTACAGTAGTCCTTCTACATGATTTTTTCCATCTGGTGGTAGCCCGGGGGTACGGTTTAACCGTAAAGGAAGTTGAATTGTTCCCCTTCGGAGGGATGGCTCATATTGATGACCTGTTGGAATATGACCCAAAGGTAGAAAGCCGGGTAGCATTGGCAGGGCCCCTCTTTAATATTTTTCTAGTGGGGGCTGCCATCATTATATATACAAATTTTGATATCCTGGAGAAGGACATCTTATTATTTTTTATTCGGTGCAACCTGGTGATTGCTTTTTTTAATTTGCTTCCCCTGCTTCCCCTGGATGGAGGCCGGGTTCTGCGGGCGAACCTTTCCAAACGATTTGGATATCGCAGAGCCACAACCCAGGCAGTCCTGATTACAAAAATCCTTTCGGTTATTTTTTTAATTATCGGTACAGCGGGCCTCTATTTTGGCTCCACCAATTTCAGTTTAATTGTGATTGCTCCATTTCTATTTTTTGCTGCCCAAAAGGAACAAAGCCAGGCAGCCTATGTCTTTGTACGCTACCTGACCAAAAAACACAGGGAGTTGGACCGGGAAGGAATCTTGAAAGCCGGGTATATAGTAGCTTTGGAAGATACCCCTTTGAAAGAAATTATAAAGCAATTTACCCACAAAAACTACCAGATGGTATTGGTTATTTCCCCTGACTATAAAGTTAAAGGAACCGTAACCGAAGGGCAGATTATCGATGCCGTTTTTAAAAGGGGCTCTCACCTCCCCATTAGAAACCTTATAAAAATAAAATAAGACAAGGGGACGGTTCTTCTGTCTTATTTTAACTATGTCACAGGGGTGCGGCGCAGGTTGCGACATAGTGCGGTACAGGGGGCTGAATGGTTCTCTTTTTTCGCATGCATGCCATGGGGTGACAGTAAAAATATCTGGTGAATAAAGATAGCAGAAAAGAATATTGTTAAAATTTAATAAAGTCGAAGAATTTTTAATAGATAATTTTGGTATAATAGTAATTGTACTATGTTTAAATAGGGGAACTATGTATAATATTGCTAAACAGGAGAATTTATGAGTATATACAGAAAAAAACTGCATGAGGTTCTGCCCCAGGTAGAGAAGCCTGCCAGGTACATCGGTGGTGAATGGAATTCCTCAAAGGGCAGTCAGTCTGAAGCTTCTATAAAAATTGCCCTGGCTTTCCCGGAGGTTTATGAAGTGGGAATGTCACACTTGGGTTTAAGAATTCTGTACGGGTTGTTAAATCAGCGGAAGGGTACTACGGCGGAAAGAGTATATGCTCCGTGGCCTGATATGGAGGAAAAAATGAGGCAGGAAGGTCTGCCCCTGTTTTCTCTAGAATCGGTAACCCCCATAAAAGAATTTGATATATTAGGTTTTACTTTTCAGTACGAACTGACTTATACCAATATCCTCAACATGCTGAACTTATCGGGTATACCCATAAAAAGCGAAGAGCGTACCCTGGAGCACCCCTTTGTAATTGCTGGAGGGCCTACTGCGTTTAATCCGGAACCCATGTCTGCCTTTATTGATTTTTTTGTTTTGGGAGACGGGGAAGAGGTTATTATCGAAGTTTTGGACTTATATGAGCAGTGGAACCAGGAGAAGGAGAAAAGCCGCCAGGGTTTTTTAATGAAAGTGGCGGAAGTTCCCGGCATTTATGTTCCTTCCTTTTATAAAAGCCGGTACAGCCCGGAGGGTGATTTTTTAGAGACCGTTCCTCTGATGGAAGTGGCTCCGCCAATTGTTACCCGTCGGGTGGTTCAGGATTTGAACGAAGCTTATTTTCCGGTTCAATGGATGGTTCCCTACATTAGAATAGTGCATGACCGAATCATGTTGGAGCTATTCAGGGGATGTACCCGGGGCTGTAGATTTTGTCAGGCCGGAGTTTTATACCGTCCCCGCCGGGAGCGGACACCAGAAAAATTAAAAGATCTTTGTTTTCAGGCAGTCGACCATTCAGGTTATGATGAAGTATCTTTAAGTTCCCTCAGCAGCAGTGATTACAGCGGAGTAGAGCATTTAATAGAAGAATTACAGCAGCAGCTGCAGCCCCGGGGAGTGAAAGTGATGCTGCCCTCCCTGAGGGTGGATTCCTTCTCAGTCCGGCTAGCCCAGACCTTGCAGGAAGTTAAAAAAAGCGGCCTTACCTTTGCCCCCGAGGCGGGAACTCAGAGGTTGAGGGATATAATTAACAAAAATGTTACTGAAGAAGACCTGTTAAATACTGTAACAGAGGCCTTTAAGGCGGGGTGGAACAGCATTAAGCTGTACTTTATGATCGGCCTGCCTTCGGAGAAGGATGAGGACCTGGAGGGGATTGTTCAGCTGGCTAAAAAGGTTGTACAGAGGTTTAAAGAGACGGTAGAGGAGAAGAACCGTGCAGGAAGGTTAAGTATTACTGTCAGCACTTCTACCTTTGTACCTAAACCCCATACCCCGTTTCAATGGGAACCGCAAATTTCAATGGAGGAAGTTAAAAGAAAACAGAAATTTCTCAAGGAAAAACTAAAGGGAAGAAAGCTGTCCTACAGCTGGCATGAACCAGAGGCCAGTCTTATTGAAGCGGTGATCTGCCGGGGAGACCGCAGGATTTCTGAGGTAATTTTTAAAGCCTGGCAGATGGGCTGCAAATTTGACAGCTGGTCGGAAAAGTTGGAATATCAAAAGTGGATGCAGTCTTTTTCCCTGTGCGGGCTAAATCCTGAAACTTTTGCCTGCAGGCGGATAGATACTGAAGAGGCACTGCCCTGGGATCACATCCACACCGGAGTAACGAAAAAGTTTTTAATCAGGGAATATGAACGGTCTATGGAAGGAAGGACAACCCCCGACTGTCGGGAGAACCATTGTCAGGGTTGTGGTATTTGTAACTTTGAAGGCCTGAAGGATATGGGAGGCAGCGCTATTGAAACTTCAGTTTAAGTTTTCCAAAGAAGGATCCTTACGGTTTATATCCCATCTGGATTTACAGCAGCTGTTCATTCGGGCTTTCCGAAGGGCGAAGCTTCCCGTAGCGGTTAAAGGGGGATTCAGCCCCCAACCCAAGATGTCTTTTGCATCAGCCTTACCCTTAGGATATACCAGCAGCGGGGAATATCTTGAGGTAGAACTTACGGAAGATTTACCCCCCCGGGAAGTTAAAGAAAGGCTTGCAGCCCAGCTCCCGGAAGGAATTTATGTCAACCAGGTAGAGGAAGTACCTTCCGAAAAACCTTCTCTAATGTCCAGGCTTGTATCGGCGTTATATCTTATTACATTTACAACTGTTCAGCCTTTTGATAGAAATGTTTTTGAAGATGCCGTGAAAGAGGTTTTACAAAACGAAGAAGTCATTATCGTGAGGCGTTCCAAAAAGAAAGTGAAGCAGCTTAATATAATTCCTTATATTTTAAATATTGAAGTACTGCCCACCAATAATCAGTTCCGGGGAGAAATGAGATTGCATTTAAAATCCGGCCCGGGGGGCAGTGTAAAGCCTACAGAAATACTGAACCTGCTTGAGAAACAAAATTCTATGGAAATCCTGGAAAGAAAGGCACACCGGGAAGCATTATTTATAGAATAGGGCAGGGGCGACAGTGTATCAGAACAGGAGTTGAAAATATGAATAATAAAATCATTGTAAATTGTGATAACCGGGAAACCAGGGTTGCCGTTCTAGAGGAAGGCGAACTGGTAGAAATTTATATAGAACGCCCCATTCATCAAAGGGTAGTGGGCAATATTTATTACGGCGTGGTGGCCAATGTGCTTCCGGGAATGCAGGCAGCTTTTGTGGACATCGGGTTGGAAAGAAACGCATTTCTATATGTTGATGATGTACTGCTGGAAGAAGACGAAGAGGCTAACCAGGGAAACCGGAGAAAATCTATTGAAGATCTGCTGAGGGTAGGAGATAAAATTTTGGTACAGGTGGTAAAGGAGCCCTTTGGAAGCAAAGGTGCCCGGGTTACCTGTCAAATCACTCTCCCTGGACGATACCTGGTATTGATGCCCACAGTAAAATATATCGGAGTATCCCGCCGAATTGAAAAACCTGAAGAAAGGCAGCGACTGAAAAGTTTGGGGGATTCCATAAAATCTGAGGACATGGGGTTAATTGTAAGGACTGTAGCGGAAGGCATGGAATCCGATTATTTGAGTCATGACATGGAGTTTCTTCAAAAAATGTGGAAGAAGATTCTACAGAGGATGACCATAAAGGACGCTCCCGCCCTGATCCATCAGGATTTAAATCTCATTTACCGCATTGTCCGGGATTTGTTTAATGACGATATTGACCAGCTTTTAATTGATACAAAGTATGAATATGAAAAAGTTTTGGAAATTCTGGATTATATATCCCCCTCTCTAAAAAATAAGATATTTTATTACCGGGGAGAAAAACCTATTTTTGAAAAATACAATCTGGAAAATGAAATAGAGAAGGCTTTGAGGAGGACCGTTTGGTTAGACTGCGGTGGGTATCTGGTATTTGATCAGACAGAAGCACTTACGGTGATTGATGTGAATACGGGGAAATTTATTGGCAGCACCAACTTGGAGGACACCGTTTTTAAAACCAACATGGATGCAGCCAGGGAAATATCCCGTCAGATCAGGCTCAGGGATATCGGTGGAATTATTGTTATTGATTTTATCGACATGAATAATGAAAAGCACGAAAAAAGGGTGCTGCAGATTCTAGAGGAGAATATCAAGAAAGACCGGACCAAGGCTCATGTACTTGGGATTACCAACCTGGGCCTGGTAGAGATGACCCGGAAAAAGGTAAGGCAGGGGTTGGATGCTGTTTTAATGCAGCCCTGTCCGTATTGTGACGGCAAGGGAAAGGTCTTTTCCCTGGAAATAATGAGTGGGAAAATTGAAAGGCTGCTTAAAAAGATGCTTACCGAAGAAGAAGGGGAGGCCATTCTGTTGGAAGTAAACCAAAACGTAGCAGCCATGTTAATCGGAAGCAACGGTTTAAACCTGAAAAAACTGGAGGAGGAGACCCAAAAGTCCATTTATATCAGGGGTTCTGATATCATGCATATCGAAAAGTTTAAAGTAGTTATGATCGGAGAGGAAAAGGAAGTATCCAGGTTGGCTTCTCCAGTGAACAAAGGAGAAGTATACCGGGTGAAAATTGAGGAACCCCACCTGAACAATCCATACGACGGCATTGCCCGGATACAGGGATTTGTTATTGATGTCCAGGCTGCAGGGGCATACGTGGG
>PWJM01000114.1 GCA_003560915.1 Syntrophomonadaceae bacterium | reverse complement strand
TTTAATTATGGACAAAGCGAAAGCCCTGGAGATGGCTTTACATCAAATTGAAAAACAGTTCGGTAAAGGTTCAATAATGAAGCTGGGTGAGTCTGCAGCTCTTTTAAACGTGGATGTAATTCCAACGGGATGCCTACCCCTGGACATCGGACTAGGCGTAGGAGGCATGCCCCGGGGAAGAGTAGTTGAAATATTTGGCCCGGAGTCCTCGGGTAAAACCACGGTAGCCCTGCACGTGGTAGCGGAAGCCCAGAAGAGGGGTGGGTACGTTGCTTTTATTGATGCAGAAAATGCTCTGGATCCGGCCTATGCTAAGAGGCTTGGTGTAGATATTGATAATTTGCTTATTTCTCAGCCGGATACTGCGGAACAGGGGCTGGAAATTGCGGAGACCCTGGTGAGAAGCGGAGCTGTTGATGTCCTGGTGGTGGATTCTGTTGCAGCCCTGGTTCCCCGGGCAGAACTGGAAGGGGATATGGGAGATGCCCATGTGGGACTTCAGGCCCGGCTTATGTCTCAGGCTTTAAGGAAGCTTTCCGGAGTAATCAGCCGATCCAGGACTATTGCCATTTTTATTAATCAGCTCAGGGAAAAGGTGGGTGTATTTTTCGGTAATCCTGAAACCACGCCGGGGGGTAGAGCCCTAAAATTTTATTCTTCTGTAAGGCTGGATGTAAGAAGGATTGAGACGTTAAAGCAGGGAAATGACATGATTGGAAACCGGACCCGGGTTAAAGTGGTGAAAAACAAAGTAGCGGCCCCATTTAAACTGGCTGAGTTTGATATTATCTATGGAGAAGGCATATCTAAGGAGAGCTGTGTTTTGGACGTAGGGCTGAGCATCGATTTAATTAATAAGAGTGGAGCCTGGTACTCTCTAGGAGATGAGAGGTTAGGACAGGGGAAGGAAAATGCCCGGCAGTACTTAAAGGAAAATCCGGAAATCTGTGAAGCCCTGGAAAACAAAATTCGAGAGGTATTTGGCCTTTCTTCAGTTCCTATAGGGGATGAAGCGGTAAAAACCCAGGAACCGGAAGGAAAAGATGGCTAACCGTTAATTCCTTGACATAAAAACAAAAAAAAGGTACAATTATCACGTAACCTTCAAGAATAGTTTTACCGTGTAGTTATTTATTGGAAGCGGATTTTTTTCGATTTAGGAACAGGCTGTAATAAGAGAAATAATCCTTAGGGTAATGTACCTTTTTAAAACTACCTTGGGAAAAATAAAGGCTTTTTATAGAATAAGAAAACATGAAACTGCATAATAGACAGAGGTACATTTAATCAATGTGTACCCTTTCCTGGTGTTTGATTATTTTATAGCCTAGATTCTCTTTATGAGCCGTTCTTATACGGCTTTTTCTATTTATGTTCGGGGAGTTACTGTTTTATTAAACCAGGAGGTGATACAAATGAATAATGTAGATATCTGGATTATAGTTGGAATAATACTGATTACATTCTTTGCTGCATTTGCAATCGGTTATTTTCTCAGGAAAAAAACTGCTGAAGCGAAAATTTCATCAGCGGAGAATGAGGCATCAAGGGTTTTAGATGAAGCTAAAAAACAATCCCAATCATTAAAAAGGGAAACTATTCTGGAAGCCAAAGAAGAAATTCATAAACAGAGGGCAGAGATTGAAAGGGAAAGCAAGGAAAGAAGAAGCGAGTTTCAACGTCTGGAAAGAAGAATTGTACAGAAAGAAGAGTCTTTGGACAAGAAATTATCTTCAATAGAAAGAAAAGAAGAAGAAATTAAGGCCGTTGAAGTTGAGACGGAAAAGAAGAAAAAGGAATTATTTGAACTTTTTAAAAAACAACTGCATGAACTGGAAAGACTTTCCGGAATGACCTCTGATGAAGCAAAGGAACTGCTTTTAGCCAGGGTAAAAGATGAAATCAAACATGAAATGGCCATTATGATTAAGGAATTGGAATCCAAAGCAAAAGAAGAAGCAGAGAAAAAAGCCCGGGATATAATAACCATAGCTATTCAGAAATGTGCTGCGGACCATGCGGCAGAATCTACCGTTTCAGTAGTTTCTCTGCCCAACGATGAAATGAAGGGTAGGATTATAGGAAGAGAAGGAAGAAACATACGCACCCTGGAAACATTGACCGGGATTGACTTGATTATCGACGACACTCCTGAAGCTGTTATTCTGTCTGGATTTGACCCCATTCGCAGGGAGGTAGCCAGGATAGCACTGGAAAAACTCATATCCGACGGTCGGATTCATCCGGCAAGAATTGAAGAGATGGTTCAAAAAGCGCAGCAGGAGGTTGAAGTAGAAATCAGGGAGCAAGGAGAACAGGCAATTTTTGAAGCGGGAGTGCATGGAGTCCATCCTGAGTTGGTGAAGCTTTTAGGAAGGCTTCGCTTTCGAACCAGCTATGGTCAAAATGTTTTGAAGCATTCCATAGAGGTATCCCACTTAGCCGGGGTTATGGCTTCTGAACTGGGGTTGGATGTAAAACTGGCCAAAAGGGCAGGACTGCTTCATGACATTGGGAAGGCTGTAGATCATGAAGTAGAAGGACCCCATGTAGTAATTGGTGCGGAACTGGCAAAAAAATTCAAGGAATCTCCGGAAGTGATTAACGGGATTGGGGCTCATCACGGGGATGAGGAATATAAAACTTTAGAAGCTGCTTTGGTACAGGCTGCCGATGCAGTTTCCGCTTCACGCCCCGGGGCACGAAGGGAAACCCTGGAAGCATATATTAAAAGACTGGAAAAGCTGGAGGAAATTGCTGATTCCTTTGAAGGGGTAGATAAGGCTTTTGCCATACAGGCGGGCAGGGAAATCAGGATTATGGTAAAGCCTGATAAGGTTGATGATACCCTTACGGTAAAAGTAGCTAGGGATATTGTTAAAAAAATAGAAGACGAAATGGAGTATCCCGGTCAAATTAAGGTCATGGTAATTCGAGAAACCAGGGCCGTTGATTATGCTAAATAAAACCTAAAGTGCCTCAATTTGGGGCACTTTATTTTTGTTCATTTTGCAGGATTTACCCCAATAATTATGGAACTATTTAAACTATAGTTAATTTAGAATGAAGTCAATTTAGAACGAGGATGTGGTGCATTGCATGGGTGATAAAGAGAAGAAGAAAAGACAGGAATCTCTCAGTGTGAACTGGCTGGTTTCTGTCTTAATACATTTTCCAGAAATATTTGCTTTGAACTTTAACGTTAACAAACACAAGTTTAAATTTTCTTACATGGTGAACAAAGATCTGTCGGAGAAAGAATTTTTTCTATTTAAGGACATATTGATGGCAAACCTTGAAGCATACGACGATCTAATTTTGAAAAAACCTGCAGAAACTGCGGTTTTAAGGACAGACTTTAGTGGCCTGACATTGATTGAGGTGATCCGACAACTAAAAACAATTTCTTTGGAAGAAGTACATATTGTAAATACGGTGACTAAGAACTCTTTTAAACAGCTCTTAATTTCTGAAGTATCAGAAAATCTCAATGAATTTAAGGAAGACCTGGACAGGCACGAGGAGTTAATTAAACATTTGACGATTAATTATTCTTCCTCCAAGCAGGAGAATATTTTTGCGTTTCGTCAAAAAGGGAAAGTATTAATTTTTGATAAGTAGGACAAGTTTAAAAACCACGGTTGTGGGACATGAATAAAATATAATAGAATTTCGGGAGGTTCTCTTTTGAGAGTTTTGTTTATTGGAGATGTGGTAGGCAGAATTGGCCGGCAGTGTGTAAGAGACCTGTTGGAAAGGGTAAAAGAAAACTATTGTATCGACTTTACCATAGCTAACGGAGAAAATGCTGCTGGAGGCACAGGCATTACCAGAAAGGTAGCTAACGAGCTTTATTCTTACGGGGTTGACCTCCTTACCATGGGAAATCACGTATGGGATAACAAGGATATTTTCAATTTCATAGATCAAGAAGAAAGAATGGTCAGGCCGGCCAATTATCCCCTGGGGACACCGGGGGTTGGGTCAAGGATTATAAAGGTTAAGAATAAGTCCATCGGGATAATTAATTTGTTGGGGCGGGTATTTTTACCTCCTATGGAATGCCCTTTTCGTGCTGCAGAAAGGGCAATTAATGAAGTGAGAAATATTACCCCAAACATAATCGTAGATTTTCATGCTGAAGCCACTTCCGAAAAAATTGCCCTGGCCTGGTTTTTAAAAGGACGGGTGAGCGCTGTACTGGGTACCCATACTCATGTACAGACAGCTGATGAAAGAATTTTGGAAGGCCACACTGCTGTTATCAGTGATGTGGGAATGACCGGCCCCTATGATAGTGTAATTGGTGTTGAGAGTGACCTGGTCATAGACAAATTTTTAACTCAACTGCCGGTAAGGTTTGAAGTGGCCCGGGGGGAAAATGCTCAATTTAACGCTGTAGTCATTGAGATAGATACAGAATCCGGGAAAGCCATAGAGATTTCCCGGATTTTTGACCACCATACTGTTTGAAAATTCTAACTCGATTTATCATACAACCTGCAGGAATACCATTCAATAATCTAGAATATATATCTAAGGTATATATCCATCATGGGAGAAGGATAAACACGCAAAGATATTTAAAATTAAGGAGGTCATATTGAATGGAAGTATTAAAAGTTTCAGCAAAATCCAATCCTAATTCAGTTGCCGGGGCTTTGGCAGGAGTTCTAAGAGAACGTGGATCTGCAGAAATTCAGGCTATTGGAGCGGGAGCCCTAAACCAAGCAGTTAAAGCAGTAGCGATCGCAAGAGGGTTTGTAGCACCCAGTGGAATTGACCTTATCTGTATACCGGCCTTCACGGATATATTAATTGATGGTGAAGAGAGGACAGCCATTAAATTAATCATAGAACCCAGGTAAAACAAATAAAATGAAAAAACATAAACACCCTTTTAAACGGGGTGTTTTTTATTTATATTTTGCGTACTTTTATAATTAGCAGGAATATAGTAAAATATACTTATTCTGAAGCAGGAGGTAAATATTTGGATTTTGTGGCTGCAGTTGATAAAAAGATTGAGGAAATTCATAAAAAAAGTATCATTGCTGACGCACACTGTGATTCGGTTCACAACCTTCTCCTGCCTGGTTCCCAGTATAAATTTGGCAAAAGAAATCAAAGAGGCCATATAGACCTTCCCAGATTGAAGGAAGCCGGCATGAATATGCAGGTTTTTGCCCTCTTTGTTGAACGGGAATTTTATCCGGAACGCTCCTTAAAAAGATGTTTAGAGCTTTTTGAATTACTAATGAAAACTTTTGAAGATAACAAGTTAGACATTGAACTTGCTACCTCTCCTGATAAGATAGAAGGTATTCTGAAGCAAAACAAAATAGCCGCTCTTATAGCGGTGGAGGGGGGGGAATCTTTAGAGGGCAGCCTGGATATCTTAAGGCTGTTTTACCGACTGGGTGTACGCATGCTTACCCTTACCTGGAACCACCGAAACCAGTTAGCTGATGGAGTAATGGAATCCCAGTCTAACGGAGGGCTTACCTTCTTCGGCAGGGAGGTAGTGAAAGAAATGAACAGACTAAATATGCTTATTGATGTTTCTCATCTGTCCGAAACGGGTTTTTGGGATGTTATGGATATTTCTGAATCCCCGGTAATTGCCAGTCATTCTAATGCTTACTCTGTTTGCCCTCACCTTCGAAACCTTAATGACGATCAGATCAAAGCGCTGGCCCAAAAAGGAGGCATAATGGGGATAAATTTTTACCCTAATTTTGTCGGTTCTAAAACTGATGGCATTAACCGTATTATAGACCATGTGGATTACATAACAAACCTTGTGGGAGCAGACTATTTGTGTTTGGGTGGGGATTTTGACGGAATTAATGAGACCCCAGAGGGTCTAGAGGATGTAAGCTTTCTGAAAAACCTAACAGGGCATTTGTTCCTAAGGGGATATAAAAAAAAGGATATACAAAAGATTATGGGAGAGAATTTCTATGAATTCTTGAAAAATAATTTATAAGATTGAACAAAAATTCTTAGTAAGTTTATAATTAAGATTATGGAGGAATAAGATGGAGGCAGATCTTCACATTCATACCACTGTGTCTGACGGCTGCTTAAGCCCGGCTGAAGCGGTCAGGTTGGCCAGGGACATTAATTTGCAGGCATTATCAATAACCGACCATGATACTATGGGAGGTATACCTGAAGCTCTGGATGAGGGCAAAAAACTGAATATTAAGGTAATTCCCGGGGTGGAAATGAGCACAGAGTATAGGCATAAAGAAATTCACATATTGGGATATTATGTTGACTCTGGAAACGAAAATTTTCAGACCCTCCTTGAGCTTTTAAGAAAATCCAGGCAGAAGAGGGTTAAGAATATAATAAAAAAATTAAACGGCCTGGGCTGTACAGTGGAGTTAGAGGAGGTTGCAAACCTGGCCAGGGAAGGGTCTGTGGGTAGGCCACATATAGCCAGGGTGTTGGCCCAGAAGGGTTATGTGAGCAGCGTCAAGGATGCTTTTGAAAAACTTATCGGTTATAATGCACCGGCTTATGTAGAAAGGTACAAACTTCTACCCAAGGAAGTAATCCAACTGGTTCTAAAGGCTGGAGGGGTACCGGTTTTAGCGCATCCTGGCTTAATAAAAAATGATTCTGTTATCTACAATATAATTGAAGATGGCCTCAGGGGCATAGAGGTATATCACCCGGAACACAGCCCGGAGGAGATTCGAAAGTTCCAAATTATGGCTTTTAAAAATAACCTTCTTATTACCGGCGGGTCAGACTGTCATGGAATTGACCGTTTAACAGGCTCCCAGCTGGGTGGTGTCACTGTACCCATGTACCATGTGGAGAAGTTGGAGCAGGCCTCCATTGAAATAAAATGGAAAAATAAACAGAAACAAACCAGGGAATTATAATATTTACACACGTCACAGTTGGTTTAAAATTTCAGGATTATTTTCTAGGAAAATCCAGGGTTAGGATTATAACCTGAATAAAACAAGATTTGTGGTTAAAACAAGAATTTTAATCAGAATATCGAAGAAATATTGATTTCCTAATTATATTTCTTGTATTTATGTTAAAAAAAAGATAAAATAAAAACAATAATTTTTTTTACTCAACATGGAAAGCAGAGGTGGTAAGTAATGGATGTAGAAAGCAAGTTAAAGCTCTTTCAAGAAACCCGGGAAAGGATAATCGCAGAAGGCAGCGAACTTTCTCAGTCACGAAAAAGAATTGAAAATGTCCTGGATCAGGATAGTTTTTTAGAGTTAAATTTGTTTGTAAAGACTGCGGATGACTGGGGGAAAGAGGTAATTACCGGAGCTGGAACCATTGACGACAGGCCTGTGTTTATCTATTCTCAGTGCCCCTCTTCCAATGGAGGTGTTTTATCGGGGCAGGGAGTGAAAAAAATCCTTTCTCTGTTAGAGCAGGCAGGCAGCACCGGCACTCCCTTGATTGGAATTCTTGACGGCAGTGGAGTACAGGTGGATGATAATCTCATGGCATTACAAAATTTCGGGCAGCTCTTTTCTAAATATACTACATATTCAGGGATTATTCCCTTGATTACTGTAGCTGCCGGTCCGTGTCCAGGAGGTTTGGGTTTTATTGCAGGGCTCAGCGATTTTATTTTTAGTGTGCAGGGAAAAACAGAAATCTTCATTAATTCTCCTCAGGCTGTAAAGGATGTAACCGGTGAAGAGTTGTCCGGCCGTGACCTGGGGGGCGCAGAGGTTTTGACCCAAAAAAGTGGAGTAACTCATTTTCAGGCCAAAAAAGAAGAGGAGGTCTTTCCACAACTCAGGACCCTCTTAAGTTACCTTCCCCTGAATAACATGGAGGAACCACCGACAGGAGAATCTGGTGATGATCCGAATCGGATTGGCCCCGATTTAAAAACGCTGCTGCCTTCCGGCACCTGGGATTATAATGTAAAAGAACTGATTAATGGACTGGCTGACCAAAATGGTTTTTTTGAGGTGCAGTCAGGTTATGCTGACAACCTGGTAATCGGTTTTATTCGGCTTAATGGTTTGCCCGTGGGTGTAGTAGCTAACCAACCTGGTGAATTGTTGGGATGTTTGGACGTTGATTCTTGTGATAAAGGGGCTAGATTTGTCCGCTTTTGTGATGCTTTTAACATGCCTATCCTTACCCTGGTGGATGTCCCTGGCTACTTACCCTCAGCATCTCAAGAAAAAAAGGGTATCATCAGGAATGGCTCAAAGCTCATATTCGCCTACGCTGAATCTTCAGTCCCCAAAATTACTTTAATTACCGGCAGGTGCTATGGATCCGCCGGGGTAAGTATGGGCAGCAAGTTCCTGGGTGTAGACCAGGTCATTGCCTGGCCTACCGCGGAAATAGGTGCATTGACCCCAGAGGCTTTAGCCGGTGTGTTATCTGTATCCAGGGAGAATGCTGAAAAACGTGTCTCTCCTTACGAAGCCGCTGCCCGGGGTTTGATTGATGATGTAATTATTCCGGAAGAAAGCAGGGCTAAAATTATTTATGCTTTTGAATTTATCCGCACCAAAAGACAAAAGATGCCGGGGAAAAAACACGGAAACTTTCAGGTTTAGGAGGAATCGTTATGCAGGATTTACTGTTCAGTGTACAGTTAATGGCCATTGGCTTTGTAGTGGTTTTGGTGGTCCTTTTCCTATTGAATGTTATTTTTCAGGCCTTCGGTACGTTTTTAACCAATGATTCCAACAGGAAAGAGGCCAGGAATGCAGAAAAAATTTTGAAACAAAAAGAAAATGATAAATATGTAAATATACCTCAGGCTTCGGTAAAGTTAACGGAGAAGGCAGAACCGGGGATTTCCCCGGAAATTCTAGCTGTTATTACCGCTGCGGTGAGTGCTTATCTGGAAAGGCCGGGGTATCAACTCCGGGTCAAAAAGGTCAAGCGAGGGAATCATTTGGCTCCATGGGTTTTATCAGGGACTGACGATGTAATTATCACTTACGGGAGGGAAAATTAACCATGAAAAAGTTCAAGATTACGGTAAACGGACAAACATATGAAGTAGAAGTTGAGGAGATTGGAGGCAGCGGCCAA
>PWJM01000080.1 GCA_003560915.1 Syntrophomonadaceae bacterium | reverse complement strand
CCGGAAGTGGTAATTAAGTCTGCCAAAAGCTTGGCCGTAATGGGATCCCGGGCCCGGGTTTTTCGATCCTGCCGGGCATACCCGAAGTACGGGATCACTGCATTGATGCTCTTGGCGGAAGCTCTTTTAATTGCATCTATCATAATCAGGAGCTCCATAATATTATCATTGGTGGGAGGAGCCAGAGGTTGTACTACGAAAACATCTGCGCCCCTTACGCTTTCTCCAATATAGCTGGTTATTTCACCGTCACAAAACTGCTGTATTTCACCCTTCCCCAGGGGAATACCAATGTGCTGGGCAATTTCTTCAGCTAAAGGGATATTAGCCGTCCCGGTAAAGATTTTTAATTTTTTATCGGGATACACTTTTTTGACCCCCTGCTCTGGTTATTTATGCATACTTTACTTTCTCTTTATATAAAAGATATTCCTGCCGCTATTTCCGGTTTTTTGATTTTAATATGGAACGAAGGCGTTCTGCTGCCTTTAATTTGTTAAGTTGGGGGGATCTTCCAATGGCCAGGGCATCCCCAGGCACGTCATCACTAATGGTGGATCCCGCTGCCACATAGGCCCCCTGACCAATGACCACCGGGGCGATAAGATTGCTGTTGCAGCCTACAAAAGCCCCGTCTTCGACCACTGTGGAATGTTTGGCCACCCCGTCGTAATTGACGATAATGGTGCCGGCCCCCAGATTGGCTCCCTGTCCCACCGTGGTGTCCCCTACATAACTCAGATGGGGGACCTTGCTGCCTGCACCAATTCGGGATTTTTTAATCTCCACAAAATCCCCTATCTTTGCTCCCCGGCAAATTCGAGATTCCGGACGGATGTATGCAAAGGGGCCGATGTTGGCTCCATCCTCCACGACACTTTCCAGGATAATTGAATTTTGAAAGGTTACTTCGTCTCCCAGGGCGGAATCAACCACACGGCTTTGTGGCCCTACCACACAGCGCTCCCCAATGGAGCTTACTCCCTGAATCATCGTCTGAGGCATAATTACCGTATCCCTGCCCACCTGCACGTCGATATCAATGTAGGTGCTGGAGGGATCCATCATAGTAACCCCCTGAAGCATCAATTTTTCATTAATTCTTCTCCGCAAAACCGTTTCTGCTTCGGCCAGCTGCACCCTGGTATTAATCCCCTGGGCCAAAAAAAAGTCATCTATTTTTAAGGCAGATACCTTATGATGGCGGTCATTTAGAATCTGGACCAGATCTGTTAAATAGTATTCACCCTTTACATTATCATTGGAAATGAGGGTTAGGGCCTCCTTGAGGAGATTCGCCTCGACACAGTATGTGCCTGTATTAATTTCTTTAATTTGCCGTTCCTGGGGGCTGGCGTCTTTTTCCTCTATAATTTTAATAACTTTTCCTGTTTTATCTCTTATTATGCGGCCGTACCCGAAAGGTTCTTCCAGGTCAGCAGTTAAGACGGCTGCAGCACAGCCCTCTTCCCTATGAAAAGCCAAGAGTTCTTTAAATATATCACTGGTGAGAAGAGGGGTATCTCCACAGACAATCAGCACCTCTCCCTTTTCCGGAATATAGTCCAAAGCCTGGGCTACGGCGTGTCCTGTTCCCCTCTGCTGAAGCTGATAAGCAAAGGTAAAATCCTCGCCAATAGACTTTCTAACCTCTTCTGCTCTATGTCCGATGATTACAGTGTTATTTTCAGCTGCGGGCTGTAATGCCTCCAGGACATGACCGATCATTGTCCTTCCACAAAGCTTATGTAGTACTTTGGGCAGTTCCGATTCCATTCTTGTTCCTTCCCCTGCAGCCAAAATCACAGCCGTTACCATGTAAATGCCTCCTGTCCTGTCATAATTTTCCCTAAAAGAAAAAAGGAGCTATCAGCTCCGTTTTGATGGTTAAATAAATTCTTCCGCTACTTCCAGTTTATCCAGCTCCTGGTCGTAAGCAGTCAAAACTGCTGACTGTATTACCTCTCTGGTCTGTGAGGTAATAGGATGGGCAATATCTTTAAACTCCCCGTCAGGAGTCCTTTTACTGGGCATGGCAACAAATAAACCATTATTCCCATCAATAACTCTTACATCGTGAACTACAAATTGATCGTTCAATGTAATAGATACGATTGCCTTCATCTTACCCTCTCGATTAACCTTCCTTACTCTTACGTCTGTTACCTCCATAATTCTACCGCCCCTTTCCGGCCTGAAATCTCAAGAAAATCATTTATGTAATTAATAACTTTATTAGCAACTTTCGACATCCATGAAAAAAATTCCTGCTACTTTTAGAAATATTTAGAAATATTTTGCAACTCATGCTAAATAAATTAATATTTACTAAACCGTATACTCATGCCCTCAAAGATTGGCAAAAACGTAAGACAAGGGGCTATTTATTTTTACATTCATAATTTTTTTCTTTCAGCGCCCGGGTAATTTCCTGAGAATGCTTACTGTCCCGGGTTTCTAAAATCATTTCCACCTGGGCGTAATTCAAAGGAAGTTCAATGTTCAACCGATTATGCCTGATGTTTAAAACATTAGCTCCCTGAGAAGAGATTTCTTCCAACAACTCCTTAAGAGACCCTGGGACATCGGGAATGACCAAAGTAAATTTTATCAGGCGCCCGCTCCTGGCCAGCCCACGGTCAATAATTCGAGCAAGCAGGGTAACATCGATATTCCCTCCACTTAAAATCGCCACAATTTTTTTGTTTTTAAACTCTGTTCTGCCGGAAATAAGGGCAGTAAGCCCTACGGCGCCGGCTCCCTCCACAATTAACCGGGCCCTCTCCATAAGCAGCAGGATTGTATAGGCAATGTCCTCTTCCTCTACAGTTATTATATTATCCACAACCCTTCGAATTAGTTCAAAGGGAATATTTCCCGGGTTTTCTACGGCAATTCCGTCGGCCATGGTGGATTCCCTATTCCAGCTCAACAGCCGGCCCCTTCGAAAGGACTCACAGAGCACCGGGCAGCTGGAAGCCTGCACGCCAATTACCTGGATATCAGGCCTCATTTTTTTTACGGCCAGGCCAACCCCTGCAATAAGGCCCCCTCCCCCCACAGGGACCAAAATCACCTCTGCCTCCGGAACTTCCCTCAAAATTTCCAGGCCTATGGTTCCCTGCCCCGCAATGGTCATGATATCATTAAAGGGATGAATAAAAGCCTTATTCTCCCTCACAGCCATCTCCACAGCAAATTTTTCCGCCTGGGAATACGTCTTCCCCGAAAGCACAACTTTGGCCCCATAATTCTCCGCAGCAGAAACCTTACTCAGGGGAGCATTTTGCGGCATGACCACCACCGCCGAAATCCCTAAAATAGCTGCCGCCAGCGCTACCCCCTGGGCATGATTTCCGGCAGAAGCCGCTACAATGCCTTTTTCCTTTTCCCGGGCAGACAAGGATTGTATCTTATTAAAAGCTCCCCTGACTTTAAACGATCCGGTCTTTTGTAAATTTTCCGCCTTTAGATAAACACTGTTTCCGGTCATCACGCTGAAGGCGGATGAAAATTTCACCGGGGTAGGGGAAATCACATCCTTTAATGCCTTCTCCGCATCCTGTATTTCTTTTAAACCTATTCTTTCCTGCATATATTTAAACCCTCTTATTTTAAATAATCTTCGGCAATTTGAAGATCACTGATTTTATCCACATCAAAACCGATTTCAGCATAGGGGGATATGACTGCTTTTCCCTTAACCCCAAATATTTTTGACGCTCTTTTTTCGGCATCGGCTATGGTCACTTTCTTTAACAAAAATTTTATGATAAAAAACAGGCCTAATTTCAAAGCCATCCTGTGGGGTTTTTTTCTCAGGGCCAGGAAAGAAATGGCTCTTTCAGCCACTTGATCCACGATTTCAGGGTTCATCAGGAAAATGTTCCCTCCGGTGAAAGAACCCTCTTTCAACCGGCCGTACGTCCTGACGACTTCTTTATATCTTTTCTCACAAACTTCTTTTTTAATAATAGGATAACAAAAATCTGCTCCAAGGATAAGGCTGTTCTCAATAAAATGCTCCAAGGATTCCCGGGTAATCAATGGAATATCCGAAGTTGCGATCAACACCGGGCCGGCTGTAGAGGGAATATGGCGAAACCCCTCCAACAGGTTTTCCATAATTTCCCCTTTTTCAGAAACGATAGAAAAGGAAACGTTTGTTAATGTTTTTACCTTTTCCATTTCCTCCAAAGGGCCTACCACAATAATTTTTTCAATACACTTTACAGTATTCAACGCTTCCAGAACATATCCAATCATGGGTTTCCCATGAATAGGGATTATTGATTTGTTTTTTACCCCTGTTTCTTCCACCAGGGAAGAAGTTCCTCTGGCCCCGGCCAGTACCAATGCCTGCATGTCACGTCTCCTCTCCCGTTACTATATCTCCCCTTACACTACCCATGCCCACACGGGCTGCTATTAACATCGCCTGCTGCTTTTATGAATTTTTTATTTAAGCCATGAAGGCCTGTGGACAGTTTGAGCTATCAATATTTTCTCCTCTCCAGAGGATAATGCCTCTGCAGCCCGTTCCACTTCAGACCTATCAGAAGTTAGATAAAAGAGAGTCGGGCCGCTTCCGGTCATAAGCGTCCCGGAAAAACCTTTTTCTAATAGTTGTTCCTTCTTTTTGGCTATGGAAGGATACCTCTTTAAGGTTACACTTTCCAGTACATTAGCACTCTTCTGCTTTAGTTCCACCAGGTCGCCTTTCTCCACAGCTTTGATTACCGAAGGAGTATCAGGCCTTTGATCTACCTGATCCAGGTGAAAATTTCCGTATATTTCTGCGGTGGATACGTTGAAGGGAAAAACCACCAGCACTACCCATAGGTTTTTCAAAGGTGTAACCCTGGTAAGGACTTCTCCCTTTCCCCTGGCCAGACAGGTGCCCCCGATCATACAAAAGGGAATATCCGCTCCCAGTACGGCACCTATTTCCAGGAGTTTCTCCCAGGATAATCCCAGGCCCCAAAGCTGGTTCAGTGATACTAATGCTGCCGCGGCATTGGTGCTTCCCCCGGCCAATCCTGCTCCTATGGGTATATTTTTTTCCAGGTGAATATTTATTCCCCTGGAAACACCGGTTTCTTCCTTTAACTTGTTTACTGCCTTTAGAATAATATTTGAATCATCTTTCGGAACCTCCGGATGATTACAGGTAAACAGTACCTCCGGGCCTGGACTGGAGGTGAAGGTCAGCATGTCCCAAAGGGAAATAGTCTGCATCACCATCTCTACTTCATGGTACCCATCCGGCCGTTTAGAGAGTACATCCAGGGACAAGTTAATTTTGGCTTGGGCAGGGAAAAAGAGTTTTTGCATATACGCTTTCCTCCTGAGCCTTTTTAAGGCATTTTTAACGTAATTTCGCCATATAAATCCTTTCCCCTCTTTATTTAGAAATTATCATTTGCTTTGATCTTGTTAGATCGCCGGGCCAGATACAATTTTTCTTTTTTTAGGAGCTGAAGATACGTTAACCATTTGGTGCGCTTTATCCAATATTTTAAGGACAGGCTCAAGCTTTTCATAAAAGATAATTAGAAGGTCTCCCTCCTCTAAACTCTGCAGTGCTGTATAAAGAGCTTTCTCCTCCTGAAGCACCACTTTAGTTTTGACCTCTCTTCCTCCTTCCATAGCCCCCTGCTCCAGGATGGAGGCCACTTCCCCCTTTTTCCTTCCCCGTAAAAATTGGTCCTCTTTAATATATATATAATCAAAAACCCGGCCTGCTGCTGCTCCGGCTTTTTTTATAAGTTCGTCGGATCTGTCACCCGGAACCCCGATGATGGCTACCAGCCGACGGGCACCAATTTTCCTGCACATATCCGCCACACTCAAAAAGCCGGCTTCGTTGTGGCCATAGTCTACAATTACCTTAAAGCTGCCGTAATCAAAGATGTTCCCCCTTCCCGGATTATGGGACAGGGTAAGGGAAAAGGATTTTAACCCGTCGGAAATTTCTTTTACAGTTAACCCAAATGCTTTGCCCACTGCAGCTGCGGCCAGGGCATTCTCTATGTGATGGGAGGCTTTTCCCTTTAAGGTGACTGGTAATTCCGTTACTCTGCCCAAGAACTTAATTTTTAACCCTTCTGCCGTATATATGGAATTACTTCTTATAAAGACGGCCTTCCCACCCTGGGATAGATGTCTTTTTAAAATTACGTTATTCTTCTTTTTACTGAAATATATGACTTCAGCCCTTACCCATCGGGATATTTCCACCACATTGGGGTCATCGGCATTTAAGATAACACAACCTTCAGGATGGACTGACTCTGCCACCAGGGATTTTACATAAAGAAGGTCCTGCATATCCTTAATCCCATCCTGACCCAGATGGTCACAGGTGATATTGGTAATAACTGCAATATCACAAGAATCATAACCCAATCCGCTCCGGATAATCCCTCCTCTGGCGGTTTCCAGAACGGCAGCCTCAACAGATGGATCTTTTAAGACCGTTTGAGCGCTTTTGGGGCCAGTGGTATCCCCTTTCATGATACAGCGGTCATTGATATATATCCCATCGGTGCTGGTCATCCCCACAGTTATTCCTTTTTGTTTTAACAGGTGGGCGGTCATCCTGGTTACCGTCGTTTTACCGTTGGTACCCGTGATACTGATTACCGGAATCCGGCTCTTCTTCCCTGGAGGGAAAAGCATATCCACAATAGCTTCTCCAGTTTTTCTGGGCTTACCGCTGCTGGGATATTCATGCATTCGTATCCCTGGAGCAGCGTTTATCTCAATAATTGCCCCCTGGTTTTCCAGCAGAGGCAAAGAGATATCCGTGGACATAATGTCCAGCCCGGCAATATCCAACCCAACTATTTTTGCAGTCCTTTCTGCCATAAATATGTTATCAGGATGAACCAAATCGGTTACATCTTCTGCCTGTCCCCCCGTGCTCAGGTTCCCATTATGCCTGAGAAATATCCTTTCTCCATAGGAAGGAATAGAATCCAGGCTTAACCCCTTTTTCCTCAGCACCCTCAGGACATGAGAATCTACGGTAACCTTAGTGAGGGGTTTCCCATGCCCTTCCCCGCGGAGAGGATTGTTGTTTAACTCCTGAATAAGGTCCTGGACACTGCTTACTCCGTCTCCCACCACAGAGGGAGGCACCCTTTCAGAAGCAGCAGCCATCCTACCCCCTATGACCAACAGTCGATAATTTCTGCCCTCTAACTGCTTCTCCACCACAATTCTAGAGCTGTAAAGGGAGGCTTCCTTGTAAGCCTCCACCACCTCTTTCTCTTCATTTATATTGAGGCTTACACCTTTCCCATGATTACCGTTGTGGGGTTTCAGTACCACCGGGTAACCGATGAGTTCAGCAAGGCACAGCGCTCCTTTCAGGGTGTCCACCGTGCCTCCTTTAGGAACCGGAATACCTGCTTCTTCTAAAAGCTCCTTGCATAACCCTTTATCTTCTGCCAGGTCAACGGCCATACACCTGGTTTCACCGCTGATGGTGGCCATGAAGCGGGTCTGATGTTTCCCGGTCCCCAGTTGAATGAGGCTGGTTCCCTCTTTTAAAGGAATTACCGGAATACCCCTGCTTCTGGCAGCTTTTATAATGGCTCTGGTACTGGGCCCATAATCATATTTTTCAGCAATGGCTTTTAGTTCAATTATTTTTTCTTGAATTGGATAGTACTTCTTCTCCAGAAGGTTTTTCACCAGGTCAACGGCTATGGTCCCGGCGGCATAACCCACTTCTTTCACTTCACAACCATAAATCACCTCATAAACGTTGGGGTCATCCGTCCCCCTGGTTTTTCCAAAATTTATGGGATACCCTGCCCTGCGCTGCAGCTCGATAGCCGTATGCTCAATCACATGGCCAAAGAAGGTGCCTTCCTCCATTCTTTCTAAAAATCCACCCGGTTTCCCCGGGGAGCAATGGTGCTCGATAAGTTCCGGTATTAATTCTAACAATGCTTCGCTAAAACCCGGAACTTTTTCTGTAGAGATTCCCGCCCAATTTTGCAGATTCAACCTCATAAGAATACAGGGATTCTTGGAGTAAATATTTCTGCCCAAAAAAGCGCGAATATCTTCTATATCCATTTTTTTCAATGATCCTCCTTTAAGCGTCGGCCCCAATAAGAAATTTTTTCCGATATTTAATATAACCTAATTCCGGCTTTCTATACAAGCAAAAACTTCCCTTTAGTCGGTAATGACGGGCTTTCTTTCCTTCAAACTGTACCTGGCACCGCTGGAAAGGGTATGCAGAATAACCTGAGTTATGGATAAGGCCTGCCGGGAGGAAAGTTCTGACACATTAGAGTACTCAACCTCTAGACCATCCAAAATAGTGACGGAATTTGACCCAATGACTTCCAGAACACCTTCTGGACGAACGATCACCGCCGTATCTTCATCTATGCCAATTCCCAATATATACGGATTGCAGGCAAGGACTGACAGCAGACGGCCGATCCTTCCCCGCTGAGCGAAATGCTGGTCCACCACAGATTCCTTTAATAATCCCAACCCAGGAGCCATAGATAATTTAGATATATGGGGAGCCTCGTCACTATCCCCTCCAATAATCATGGTATCGCTCATCACGGATGCTCCGGCACTGGTCCCCGCGACAACCACTCCCCTGTGGTACATCTGCAGTAAGGTTTTACCCAGAAGTGTCCACCCTAGAGTTCCGGTGATTCTCAACTGATCCCCTCCGGTAAAAAAAATACCGGTAGTTTCATTCAGTTCGTCAACAATTTTTGAATTATTGGCATCCTGGCGGTTGTTTATATTAAAAAGATTTATTGCCTCCAGTCCCAGGCTTCTAAAAACCGATTTGTATTTCTCCCCCGTCTTTTCCGGTTCTTCCGAAGCGGTGGTCAGAACAGCCAGAGCAGCAGAGCTTCCCCCCGCCAGGGCTATTACCCTTTTTAATATAATACACTCCTCTTCCTTATCCTCTGCTCCTCCGACGATCACCAGGTTTCCTTGGACCTTTTCTCCCATAATATCACCCGTTTTTATTCTTATCTTAGGCCAATCTCCCATGGGCTATGCATTTATTTTTATTACAAAAAT
>PWJM01000071.1 GCA_003560915.1 Syntrophomonadaceae bacterium | reverse complement strand
TGGCTGCTTTTCACCCGGTTTAACACCGAAGCTGCCACGGCCACCTGTCCCAGATATGGTTCGCCACCGGATTCCGCCCGGACCAACCTTGCCAGCAGGTCCAGGTCTGAAGCTGAATACCTGGAAGTTCCGCTTCTGGACAGCAGCTCAGGCTGTTTTACATTTAAAGCCCCAAAAGTTTGAGGGCCCGCAATACCGTCTATCCGGATTTTTTTTGCTATTTGAAAGTTAATAACTCCCCTTTCGGTAAGTTTACCGTAAATGCCGTCCACCGGGCCTGTCCAATAACCAAGGCCGTTAAGTGTCTTCTGCAGTTCTGCCACATCTGCTCCCCTGGACCCAAACTGTAAGGTCCTGCTTCCCAGGGCTGATGCCTCCAGGCTTGCACCCATCAAAAACATAGAAAGCAACACAACCGTTAAAATCATTACAACCTTTCTACTCATAAAATCCTCCCTTTTGCCTCCGGAGTCAACTGTGGGTTAGGACCGGAGCAGCCCTACTTGTTAAGGTTTCACCCCACCTTGGTTCCCCGTACTCAATCTGAGTTTCGGCAATTATTAAGACATCTTAATGTTATGTTAACAATTATAAACACAAAAATATCTGCTGGCAATTACGGTAAGCCGCTCTATAAAAACAAATCTTTTCCAGACCCCCTATTTATGTAAACTAACGGTTTGTTTTTTACTATTATGTTCTTTTACCAAAAGATATGCCGGAATGGTAATTATCAACAAAAACAAAAAAACCGTCTTTTTTGACGGAATTGGATTATATTGTTATTTATCTGTGTATTACTCAGGGACTCTTATCTTTTTAGCCCTTTTTTCAGGAACCGCCCAATGTTAAGAAAACCAGGCATTATAAAAGGTATTTGTTAACTGGAGTATTTCTATTTAAAATGCATTTTTTATTAACTTGATTTCCTTTACTTTCCATGAATGGTCCACCTGTACGGAAACCACATCAAACCTGACATTGGCATTCATAATTTTTTTTTGGTTCAAATAAAAATGGGCCAGCTTTATCATTCTCTTCTGCTTCATGCGGTTTACTGATTCGAAGGGTTCCCCAAATTGTAAAGAACTGCGGGTTTTTACCTCAATAAATACCAGGTCTTCCCCGTCTTTTGCTACAATGTCTATTTCTCCCCGGGGACAGCGGTAATTTTCATGACATATGAGATAGCCCTTATGTTCCAGATATTTTCTAGCCATGGTTTCGCCAAACTCACCCAACTGTTTCCGGACATCAGGTGTTTTTTCCCGGTTTATAAGCTACCCCTCTCTTTCTATATCCAATTTAAAAGAACGCCGATGAATCGGAGAAATACCGTATTCCTTAATGGCTTCAAAATGCTCCCGGGTCGCATATCCTTTGTGCTGCGCAAAACCATAGTGTGGATATTGACGGTGATATTCCATCATCATCCTGTCCCGGGTGACTTTAGCCAGTATGGAGGCGCAGGCCACGCTGAGGCTCAATGAATCTCCCTTGACCAGGGAGGTTTGATATATACTTATTCCGGGCACGGTAAAGGCATCGGTTAATATATGCTGTGGCTTAGTTTCCAGCCCCATCAGGGCCCTTCTCATGGCCTCCAGCCCTGCCTGGTAAATATTAAACTCATCTATGTAAGGGACATCTACTATGCCTATGGAACAGCACGAAGCTTCTTCCCTGATCTGAAAATAAAGTTTTTCTCTCTTCTGGGGGCTGAGCTGCTTTGAATCCCTGGCCCCGTAGATCTTTTTATAAACCGGAAGAATCACTGCCGCTGCTACCACCGGCCCCGCCAGGGGCCCCTTGCCTGCCTCGTCCACTCCAGCAATAAATTTTATGCCCTTATCCCACAGCTGCTTTTCATACAAAATCAGCTTTTCCAGGCGGGCTTCCTCTTCTTCATTTTGCCTCTGGCTTCTCAACCTTCTTCTAATGAGCTCCCGGGCACCCTTCCGTCCATCCTTTTTTAAAATATTCTCCAGAGTTTCCTCATCAAAGGGGCCTTCTCTGTCCAGCCATATTTTTAATTCCGGTAAAGTCATTTTTGCTAAATCCATTTTATTTTTCCCTTTTCCCATCACTAAATCATAATTACAAAAATAAGACAGAAGAACCCGTCCCCTTGTCTCTTGCCTCCAAATACAATTACCTTTTTATCTTGAATAATATCATAGCAAACCATGGTCTGTTTATCAAGCCCACAAAAGCTATATCCTTCTAGCTATTAGATTTTTTTGAAGGAATAGAGTCCAGGGTAAACCTGCCCAGTTTTCCTTCTCGGAATTCCTTTAAAAGGTTTTCCGAGGTTCTGGAGATATCTATTTCTCCTCCGGAGAGAAGATATCCCCTCCGGCGCCCGATCTCCTTCATTAGTTCCGGCATATCAGCAGGAATCTCGGTAATCCCGTAACGGAGGGTTATTCTTTCCGTATAATATTTGTACAGGTACTCCAACAATTGCAGTGATAATTCCTGGGAATTGAGCAGTTCAAATTTTATGGCACCCGTTACAGCCAGGTGGAAGCCCATTTCAGCACTGCTGATTTTTGGCCATAATATACCGGGGGTATCCAGGAGTTCAATTCCGGGAGGAATTTTAATCCACTGCTTCCCCCGGGTTATACCAGGAATTCCACCGGTTTTGGCCGCAGACCTACCGGCCAGGACATTGATAAAAGACGACTTGCCTACATTGGGGATTCCCACTACCAGCGCCCTAACCGGTCTGTTTCCTTTTCGGGAAGGAATTTTGATCCTCTGTAATATTGCTTTCAAACGCCTTATACCCTGACCCTTTACAGAGTTTACCGGAACCACACTGATTCCCTGGGCCTTAAAATAATTAACCCAGCGGATTGTAGATTTTTCCTCCGCCAGGTCTTCCTTATTAAGAATAATAATTCTTTTTTTATCTTTAATTAAACCCTGCAGCTCGGGGTTACGGCTGCTGGAAGGGATTCGGGCATCCAGGATTTCAATCACTACACTAACCAATTTAATATTCGCTTTCAGCATGTCCATGGTCTTTTTCATATGTCCGGGATACCACTGAATATTCAAAAATTCTGCTCCCTTTCTAAAAAGAAATTTATTCAACCTGAAAAGGCCTGCGGATGGCTTTGGCAGATTTGAAAACTGCTGTTCAGTTCAGCAGGCGAAGTTGGTCCAAAGGCCAATAAACTAAAAAAGCCTTCCCTTTAATCCGTTCGGGGGATACAAAACCTACACTGGGTTCCCTGCTGTCCCAGCTGTTATTGCGATTATCCCCCAGTACAAAAAAGTGTCCCTCAGGAACCACTGCAGGCCCGAAATCTCCGTATGGATATTCATTAACATATTCTTCCTCCAGGGGAACCCCGTTTAAATAAACCTTTTCTCCGTTTACCCTTACGGTATCTCCACCCTTGGCAATGACTCTTTTAATAAAGTCCCTGTCTTGAGAATATTGAAATACAATGATATCCCCATGTTCCGGTTCCCTGAAACGGTATACGAATTTATTAACAATCAGCCTTTCATAGTCATCCAGTGTGGGCATCATGGACAACCCGTCAACCAGAAAAGTCTCCACTACGTAACCCCGGATAAGAAGAGCAATAATTATCGCAATTATGATGGACTTAATCCATTCCCACAATTCATTTTGTTTTTTTCCCATAAACAAGCCCCCAGCACACACAATTCCAAACTAGATAAAAAGGACTGGTTTCAGTCCTTTTAGCGAAGTTCTTTAATACGGGCAGCCTTACCTTTAAGCTTTCTCAGATAATATAGTTTTGCCCTGCGGACTTTACCCCGACGAATGACCTCTATTTTTTCAATTTTAGGAGAATGTACCGGAAAAGTCCTTTCTGTACCAATTCCATAAGAAACACGACGAACGGTAAAAGATTCGTTTATGCCGCCGCCCTTCCTTTTAATCACTGTTCCTTCAAAGGTCTGAATTCTTTCCCGGTTTCCTTCAACCACCCTCACATGTACTCTTACCGTATCCCCAGGAGAAAAACGAGGAAGGCCCTCTTTCATCTGTTCCTTTTCAATTTCTTTAATAATATCCACTTTTTTAACCTCCTTCCGAAAGGGTTTTATATGAAGTATCCTTCTTGCTTTAATAAACAACCAAACTTTAACAGCGGAACTATTATAGCATACTTTATTTTTCAAAACAACTTCCGCTATCCATATACAGTTACCCTCATTTCAAATATTTCAGTAATCTTTAAGGGAGTCTGTAAATATTTCTTCCAATATTTTTTTGTCTTCCGGGTTCAATTGGGCCTTTTGCAGGAGATCCGGCCGTTTCTCAAGTGTCTTTAAAAGGGACTGCTGTCGGCGCCAGAGACGAATTTTCTCGTGGTCTCCCGATAGCAGGATCTCTGGTACCCGAAGCCCCTGGAATACCTCCGGCCGGGTGTATTGAGGATATTCCAACAGGGGTTCATAGAAAGATTCCTCCTCTACGCTTTTCGTAGAGGATAAAACCCCCGGCAGCAGGCGTATCACAGAATCAGTGACCACCATGGCTGGAATTTCACCGCCCGTTAAAACATAATCCCCAATAGAAATTTCTTCATTCACCAGTTCATCTTTAACTCTCTGATCTACGCCTTCGTAATGTCCGCAGATTAAAATCAGGTGCCCCTCCTCTGCCAGACTTTTGGCTTTCCCCTGGTTAAATAATTCTCCCTTTGGACACAACAAAACAACCCGGGTCTTTTCCCTTTCATGAGAACGCAAAGCCTCTACCGCTTCAAAAACAGGTTCGGGCTTAATGAGCATTCCCTTT
Source organism: Syntrophomonadaceae bacterium (assembly GCA_003560915.1). Taxonomy (GTDB): domain Bacteria; phylum Bacillota; class Dethiobacteria; order SKNC01; family SKNC01; genus Contubernalis. The sequence goes on along the minus strand of PWJM01000071.1, from coordinate 25,067 downwards.
CCCCCACCGTAAGGATAGTCGTCCACCTGCCGGTGTTTCTGCCTGCTGTAGTCCCTTAAGTTTACTAGATTCAGCTGTACCCGTTTTTGTTCCCGGGCTCTCTTTATAATACTGCTGTCAAAGGGCCCCTGAAACATCTCCGGAAACAAAGTAATGATATCTATACGCATAATTTTCACCTAATCCAACAAACCTTCCGGCAATTTTACCTTAACCTTTTTTCCCTGTAAGCTGATCTCTTCAATCACATCTTTTAAGGCAGGAATAAGAATATCCCTGGGATAAGAAGGGTCCTGCGGTTTTACCACAAACACATCATTGCCGCCGGTTTGAAGAATATCGATAACTTCTCCCAGTTTATTATCTCCTGTAAAAACAGAAAGGCCGATCAAGTCATCAATGTAGTAACGGTCATCAGGCAGGGCCATTCTTTCTTCCCGGGGAATCATAATATAGCTTTCCTTTAAGGGCTCTACTTCTTCCCGGGAATCATAATCTTTAAATTTAATTACCCATATATTTTTTTGCTCTCTGCCTGTTTCCACTTCTACCGAAGTAATTTTTTTATTCAAAACCAGCTTTACCTTTTTTAAACTTTTAAATCTTTGGGGATAATCTGTTAGAGGGAGAACTTTAACTTCTCCCTTTAAGCCTTGATATCCAATAACCTTCCCTACTGCAACTAAATTATCAGCCATTTTTATCCTCCATAGGACTACTGGATGATTTCTACTATTACCCTTTTATCTTCTTTCACAGCAGCAGCATTTACTACCGTTCGTATGGCTTTTGCAATTCTACCCTGTTTTCCTATTACCTTACCCATATCCTCTTCAGCTACTTTAAGTTCCAGGATTAATGAACGTTCCCCTTCTATCTGATGAACATTTACATCATCTGGATGGTCTACCAGAGATTTAGCAATAAACTCCAACAAATCTTTCATCCTAACTGAAATCCCTCCTATGTTAAATTTTTTAGGAAAGAAAGAAACAATATGTTTTTCTTATTTCTTAATCCCGGCTTTATCCAGCAGCGCCCGAACAGTGTCGGAAGGCTGTGCGCCATTTTGCAGCCATTGAAGAGCTTTTTCTTCGTTAATTTTCAGGGTTGCAGGATCGGTTAAAGGATTATAGTATCCAATTTCCTCAATAAAACGACCATCTCTGGGAGAACGGGAATCCGCCACTACAATCCTGTAAAAGGGGCTTTTCTTCGCACCCATTCTTTTTAGACGTATTTTTACTGCCATCTTTTCACCTCCAATTATAATGTTTTTTGGAATAAAACCTGGTGCACTTAATTATCATTTAGGGAAAAAGGGGAAGGGTTTCTTCCCCTTTTTTTTGCCTTTTTCCATCTTAGTCAACTGTTTCATCATCTTTTTCATCTGGTCAAATTGTTTTAACAGCTTATTTACATCCTGTACTTTGGTGCCGCTTCCCAGGGCAATTCTTTTGCGGCGGCTGCTGTTAATGATTTCCGGAGCACTTCTTTCTTCCCTGGTCATTGACTTGATAATAGCCTCTACCTGGCCCAGCTGTTTTTCATCAACGGACAAGTTTTTCATTTTCTTATTCATTCCCCCCAGGCCGGGCATCATATCCATAATTTGGTCCAGGGGACCCATATTTTTCACCTGCTGCAGCTGTTCCAAAAAGTCATCAAAAGTAAACTGCTGAGTCCTGAACTTTTCCTCCAGCACTTTTGCCTGCTCCTGGTCAATATTAGACTGTGCCTTTTCAATCAAAGAGAGCACATCTCCCATACCCAAAATTCGGGAGGCCATTCTTTCCGGGTGAAAGGGCTCCAGGGCATCCAGTTTTTCTCCCATACCCACAAACTTTATGGGACAACCGGTAACGGCATTCACAGACAGGGCAGCCCCGCCCCGGGTGTCTCCATCCAGCTTGGTCAGCACCACTCCTGTAAGGCCCAGCTGCTGATGGAAACTTTCCGCCACATTTACTGCATCCTGACCGGTCATGGAGTCCACTACCAGGAGGATTTCGGAAGGAACCGCTGTATCCTTAATCCTCTGAAGCTCCTCCATCAATTCCTGGTTAACATGAAGCCTTCCCGCGGTATCCACGATAACCGCGTTGTGGTTTTTTAAAGCAGCCTCTTTCAAGGCTTCCTGCACAATCTCCACAGGATCTCTTTGGCCCAGGGAAAAAACCGGCATATCCAGCTGTTCTCCCAGGTATTTTAACTGGTCAATAGCGGCTGGACGATAAACATCAGCAGCCACCATGAGAGGTGATAAGTTTTCCTTGTTTAGATATTTGGCCAGCTTGGCAGCAGTGGTGGTTTTTCCGGAACCCTGAAGCCCCACCATCATAATAACTGTAATCCCTCCGGTATTGAGATTAATTTTGCTGGTAGTTTCCCCCATCAGTATGGTGAGTTCTTCGTTCACGATTTTTATCACCTGCTGAGCAGGGGTCAGGCTGCCCAGTACCTCCTGGCCGATACATCTTTCCTTGATTTGTGAAATAAAATTTTTTACTACCTTAAAATTTACATCGGCTTCCAGAAGTGCCAAACGCACTTCCCGCAGAGCCGCCTCTACATCTTTTTCCGTCAACTTCCCCTTGCCCTTAAGTTTTTTAAAGGTCTCCTGCAGCTTACCTGCCAGGCCTTCAAAAAGCATAATTACGAAAACCTCCTAAAGTTACACAATAGATTTATAACTAATTTATAATTCCATCAAATCAGATATGATTTTCTTTAATTCAGCTGTTTCCATACTATCATTATTATCCAAAATATTAAATATTTCTCTGTATTTTTCCTTTTGAGCCATGTGCCTGGTGCAAAGTCCCAGTTTATTTTCGTATTTTTCCAGAGACGTTACTGAGCGCTTTATCAGGTCATAAACAGCCTGTCGACTGATTTTGAATTCTTCGGCGATTTCGCCTAGAGATAAATTATGCTGGAAGTAAAGCTCAATAAAATTTTGCTGCTTTTTGGTTAACAACGGCCCATAAAAATCATAAAGCAGGTTAACACGGGTTGTTTTCTCAAGCAAAAAATCACACCTACTCTTTGCCATTAAGGGTTCTGTATTCAAATAGAATAATGGCATAAATTTATAGCTTAATGTGTTAAGCATTTTTGCTTTACGTGGTAATATTAACGGAATATCCTGTTGTTGTCAAGCTTTTTGCTGGAAATAACATATTTTGTTTGGAATTTTTTTTAAAAAAAGTGGTTAAACTAAAATACGAAACTCTTCTTCAAAGGAGGCTTTTGAATGCCTAAGAATAAGAATAAAAGTTTTCGTCCCTGTAATCAGTCATGCCCTGACTCAGTAGAGTTCAGTGACCCACTGGATGAGACCAAGAGCGTGATTGAGGAAGAAAAAAATAAAAAACAGAAAAAGAACAAAAAGAAAAAAAATAAATAACTATTTTCTGTAAATCAAAATGGTATAACCGGGTATTTCTACGCCCGGTTATCTTTATTGCCTGGATTTTTTGAATACATCCAATGCAGCATTAGGGAACCGTCCCTTGCCATCGCATTTAATCAAACAGCGCACTTACAAAGTCCTGGGGGTTAAAGGCATGCAGGTCTTCTAAAGATTCACCAATCCCGATATATTTTATAGGAACATCCAATAAATTGCTGACGGCTATGACTATGCCACCTTTAGCTGTACCGTCCAGCTTGGTGAGGACAATTCCTGTAATGGGAGACACTTCCCCGAATAATTTAGCCTGGCTTAAGGCATTCTGGCCGGTGGTGGCATCCAGGACCAGCAGCACCTCATGAGGGGCACCGGGTAGGGCTTTTCCCGTGACCCGGTGAATTTTTTTCAATTCCTCCATCAGGTTCATCTTGGTATGAAGCCTTCCCGCTGTGTCGCAAAGGACCACATCGGCACCCCGGGCCTGTGCCGCTGAAACTGCATCAAAAATAACTGCTGCAGGATCAGAACCAATTTTGTGTTTAATGATATCCACTCCTACTCTCCCTGCCCAGATTTCCAGCTGTTCAATGGCCGCTGCCCTGAACGTATCCCCAGCGGCAATTAGAACTCGTTTCCCTTCTTCTTTCATAAGATAGGCAAGCTTAGCAATGCTGGTGGTTTTACCTACTCCGTTCACACCCATTACCAGAATCACGGAGAGGCCCTGGGAGATATTCAAAGGTTTAACTTCCTTGCCCAGTCTCTCAATTAAGATTTCCTTTAAAAGTTCTTTTACTTCTTCCGTATCCCCCAACCTGTTTTCCCTGGCCCTGCCTTTTAATTCCTCCACCAGGTCAAGAGTGGTTTCCACTCCCACGTCTGCACCGATCAGGATTTCTTCCAGTTCATCATAGAATTCATCACTAATTTTTTTCCCTTTAACCAGGCGGTCAATCTTATCAACAAACCCCTCCCTGGTTTTTTTTAACCCCTGCTTAAATTTATACAACAGTCCCATGCTGCACTCTCCTAACTTACTCTTTTTTCTTTTTCATCCGGAAGCCTTAAAGAGAATACCTTGGACACTCCCGGCTCTTCCATGGTTACCCCATACAAGACTCCTGCGGACTCCATGGTTTCACGACGGTGAGTGATTAAAATAAATTGAGTATTATCCGATAAAACTTTTAAGTAATTTAAAAACCGTTTTAAGTTCATCCCATCCAGGGAAACGTCTATCTCATCCAGCATACAAAATGGAGCCGGTTTTACTTTAATTATAGAGAACAGCAGGGCTATGGCGGTTAGTGCCTTCTCTCCTCCGGAAAGCAGGGATAAGTTCTGCAGCTTTTTCCCCGGTGGTTGAGCAATAATTTCAACTCCTGACTCCAACACATCGTTAGGGTCAGTGAGCTTTAAATACGCACGGCCCCCTTGAAAAAAATCTTTAAAAACCGATGCGAAAATAGTCTTGACCTGGTTAAAGCTGTCCAGGAATTTCTCCTTCATCTTGCTGTCCAACTCCTGAATTACTTTATGTATGGAATTTTTGGCATCCCTGAGGTCATCTCTCTGCTGTTTCAGAAATACTACCCTCTCTAAAAGCCTTTCGTATTCCTGAACCGCTCCTGTGTTCACACTTCCAAAACCCAAAATCCTGTTTTTTAAGTCTTGAATTTCCTCCCTGGCTTTTTCATCCCCCACCTCGATAGAATAGTCGGAGGCTTCCTTCAAAGTCAGAGTAAATTCTTCCCTCAAACGTCGGGAATAGTTTTTCATCTCTGTCTCCACCCTGGCAATATCCAGTTCCGTTTGGTGTTTTTTCTTCTCCCTGGCCTGCAGTGCTTTACGGTGAGTCCTGACCTGCTGCTCATGTTCCGTAAGGGAGGCAGTTAATTCCCTGCTTTGCTCCCTTAAACGGCTAAACCGATTGGAAATTGTATCCTGGGAGTTTTCCAGCTGCACTATTTCTTTTTCTGTCCTTTTGATAGAAAAATTGACTTCTTTTATATTTTGATTCAACTCACTGGTTTTTTGTTGAATCCCCGAAATCTTAGATTCCAAAAAAGCCCTTTCTTTTTCCAGGTCCTGAAACTTTTCTTTAATAAAATCTTTTTCTTTGTTTTTCGAAACAATCTCCACTTTTAGCCGGGCTGTTTCTTTATCTTTTTGAGTTATCTCCTTGTTAATTTCCATCTGTGCAGCCTTTTCCTGTTTTAATTCTTTCTCCAGTACTTCTCTCTGTTCTGTCAGTTCTTTCAATTCCTGTACCATGGCTTTCTGCCTTTGTTTATTCTGCTTCGTTTTCTCTTCCTCAGAAATTTTAAGCTGTTCTATTTCTTTCATGTTTTTTTCTATCTTTCTTATCTCCTCCAGGAAAGACTGAAGGCCCTCTTCCGTTTTCTGCAAATCCTGTTTCAATCGGTTCAAATATTCCCCTTTTTCTTTTCGGGATTGTTCCATAAGGTCTTTTCCCTTTACCGCCTGGTCCAGCTTTGATTGAAGGCTTTGGATTTCTAACTCAAGGCCTTTTGCCCTCTGCTTATTCTTTTGCAGAGTGTTCTTTCGGCTTATAAAGCCGGGCCTGGCCCTCTGATAACTTCCACCTGTAATAGCTCCTCCAGGGAAGATCACATCCCCTTCCAGGGTCACTATTTTATACCTCAGCTTCAGCTTTCTGGCTGTACCCAGGGCAGAATCTAAATCTTTGGCAATTAAAACATTTCCCAAAAGCCTGTCAAACACTTTCTCATACTGAGGTTCATAGCTGACCAGCTCTTTGGCCCAACCAATGATTCCCTTTTCCTCGGGAGCGGACATCTTTTTTTGGCCTCCAGTTATCAAGGAAAGCGGTAAAAAGGTGGCTCTTCCTTTTTTTAATTCTTTGAGATAAGAAATCATTTCTTTGGCTGTGCTTTCATCCCGGGTTACAATGTGCTGGGCTGAGGACCCCAGGGCTGCCTCCAATGCCCTCTCATAAGCCTCGGGAACTGTCAGAAGGTCTGCTACTACTCCCTCTATTCCTTCGGCAGCAGCAAAGCCGTCCCTTTTAGCACTTAACACTGCTTTTACCGCCTCATTAAAGCCCTCAAATTTTTGCTGCATCCCCTCAAGGGCCTCCAGGTAAGCCCTGGTCTTTTCCAACTGTGAACAGGTACCCCTCAATTCTTCCTGCATGGAACCAGCCTTACTATCCTGTTCCCTTAACCTCTGGATTGTTTCATCAAAATCCTTTTTCCGGGTTAATAGTTCCTGTTTTTTTTGAGTGATTCTTTCTTCCATGTGGGTTTTTTTTGCTTTCAACTCTACAAGTGCTTTCTCTTTAATTCCGTTCTCTTTTACTATCTCCTCCAGCTTATCTTTTAAATATTCCTCTTCCAGCTGGGTTTTTTTCAATTTCAAAGATTTTTCTTCAACTCCCTGCAGGACATTATTTAAGGACTCTTCAATGATTTGGGTGGATTCCCTGGCGGTATCCTCCAGTTCCTGCAGTTTCTTTTCATTCCGGACTAATTCTTCTACCAGGCCTGCTGCTGTTTTGTCCAACTCAAAAAGGATGTTTTTAATATCCACCTTTTTTCCTTCTATCACTTTTAACTTCTCTTGATGTTCTCCATGGGTAAACCCTAATTCCTTGATTTGATTTTGCAGATTACTCAGCTTTTCCTGAAAAAGCTCTGTGTCCGAATTTTTCTTTTTTAAAGTACCTTCAATTTGATATAGTTTTTCCCTAAGTTCCGATATTTCTTCTTCTTCCATGCTGACTTTTAATTTTTCCCTCGCAATTTCTGAATCCAGCTGATTAATCTGAGAATATTTCTGAAAAATTTCCAGGGAAAGTTTATCTAGTTTTTCCTGCAGATTAGTTTTCTTCTGGGTAACCACCCCAATTTCTTTGGCCAATACACCGATTTCCAGATGTTTTAATCGATCCCGGCAGGCAATATATTCCCTGGCCAGGGCCGCCTGTTCCTCCATGGGCCCCAACTGATGGTTGAGTTCTTCAATTAAGTCACTTACCCTTAAGAGGTTGTCCGCCGTTTCCTTTAGACGCCTTAAGGTTTCCTTCTTGCGGCTTTTATATTTATAAACTCCCGCCGCCTCCTCAAAGATACTTCTTCTGTCCTCAGGACGTGCACTCAATATCTGGTCAATTTTTCCCTGCCCTATAAGGGAATAAGCCTCCTTACCCACACCGGTATCGTGAAATAATTCGGTAATTTCTTTTAACCTGCAGGGGGCTTTATTTAACAGGTAATCACTCTCTCCCGAACGGAACAACCGTCGGGTCACATTTACCTCGGTAAAATCCACATTCAATTCCGGGTTCAGGTTATCGAATAAAAGAGAAACTTCTGCAAAACTGATGGGTTTCCGCTGGTCAGTACCATTAAATATCATATCCTCCATCCGGCTCCCCCGCAGAGTTTTTATGCTCTGTTCCCCCAGGCACCACCGGACAGCATCGGAAATATTGCTCTTCCCACAGCCATTGGGCCCGATAATACCGGTAATTCCTGAAGAAAGCTCAATTTCCACCTTCTCCGAGAAGGATTTAAAACCAAAAATTTCAATTTTCTTTAGTAACATATCACCCCTCCTCCGGATCTGTTATTATACCGCTCTACACTTATCCTGCATATAGATAGTTCTAACCAGACAAGGGGACGGCTCTCTTGTCTTCCCATCAACACTTCGATACACTATAAGACAAGAGAGCCGTCCCCTTGTCTTCCTCATTTGTTTGCAATAAAATACCTGCTTGTTTGAACAAGCAGGCCAATGGATTACATCGATTAACGAGGTTCCACAATAAACTTGATGGCTGTCCTCTCCTCTTCATTAATCCTGATTTCCGCAAAAGCCGGAATCACAATTAAATCAATACCGTTAGGAGCAACAAAACCTCTGGTGATCGCAATCGCTTTAATGGCCTGATTTACGGCTCCCGCTCCCACTGCCTGCAGCTCAGCCCTGCCTTTTTCTCTAACTACGGCGGCCAGAGCACCTGCAACAGACTTGGGCTTGGAATGAGCAGAAACCTTTAGTATTTCCATGAATAGAAGAGCCTCCTTTACTTGCTATATTTCCTCATCGTATACATTGTTGAATTCCTGTCCGTTACTAAGACTGCAGCTACGTTATTATATTCTTTTCTTCCAACTTAATTCCTGCATTATCCAAAAACTTTTAATTTCTCAGCTTTTCCCAGGCCATCCGGGCAGCGGCCTGCTCAGCAATCTTTTTGCTCTTACCCCTTCCCTCGCCCAGCGGTGCTTTTTCTTTTAAAAATATTTGGACTACAAAAATTTTATCATGGTCTGGCCCAAACTCATCCACAATCATATATTTTGGAGTAGTATTATGCTTACACTGAGTTAATTCCTGAACCATGGTCTTGTAGTCTTTTACTAAATGCCCTTCTTTAATTTCAATAATCATCGGTTCAAAATGGTGAATTATAATGTTCCGGGTAATTGTTAACCCCTGGTCCAAATATAAAGCACCAATCAGAGCTTCCAGGGTATCTGCCAAAATAGAAGGACGGTCCTGTCCTCCCGCGGCCTTCTCTCCTCTACCCAGAAACAGATACTCCCCCAGGTTTAAATCTCTGGCCACTCTGGCCAGGGAGGCCTCGCATACCATATTGGCCCTCAATTTGGTCAGCTCGCCCTCCGGCAGCTGCGGATAGCTTTTGTACAGATGCTCACTGATAATCAGTTCCAAAACCGCATCTCCTAGAAATTCCAATCTTTCATTATGGATGGCTGTCCCCATATTTTCATTGGCAAAGGAGGAGTGGGTCAGCGCTTGATTGATCAGGTCAGGTTCATTAAATTTTATATTCAATCTCCGGGCAATGCCCTCTGTATGATGTTCCATTGGTCTATATTTTAATCCTCGAACCTCTTTATAATAATCGAAGCATTGGTCCCTCCAAAGCCAAAGGAATTGGACAGGCATGCATTAATTTCAGCCTTCCGGAAACTGCCCGGGACATAATCCAAATCACACTCCGGGTCTGGATTCTCATAGTTTATGGTGGGATGAATAATATTGTGATGCATGCAAAGTATGGAGGCCGCCAGTTCCGCTCCTCCTGACGCTCCCAGCAGGTGTCCAATCATAGATTTTGTAGAATTTACCGGAATCTTTTGGGCATGCTCTTGAAAAACTTTTTTTATGGCCATGGTTTCCAGCTTATCATTCAGAGGTGTGGAGGTCCCATGAGCATTAATATAATTGATTTCTACGGGTTCCATACCGGCATCTGCCAGGGCATTGGCCATACACCGGGAAGCCCCACCTCCCTGGGGGTCAGGAGCAGTAATATGATAACCGTCTCCAGACATCCCGAATCCACATACCTCTACATAAATACTGGCCCCCCTGGCCAGTGCATGGTCCAGGGTTTCCATAACCAATACAGCAGACCCTTCTCCCATCACAAATCCATCCCTCTCAGCATCAAAGGGTCGGCTGGCCTTCTGGGGGTCTTCATTCCGGGTTGAAAGAGCTCTGGCTGCACAAAATCCTGCCACAGAAAGGGGAGTTATGGAAGCTTCAGCCCCACCGGCAAACATCACATCAGCATCCCCCCGCTGTAATATTTTGAAGGCATCCCCTATAGAGTGAGTAGCGGTGGCACAGGCAGTCACTAACGTAGTATTAGGACCTTTGGCACCAAAAGCAATAGATACACATCCCGAAGCCATATTGGTAATCATCATGGGAACCAGAAAGGGCGAAATCCTTTTAGGGCCCTTTTCCATCAAGATTCGGGCCTGGTCCTCCATGGTTTTCACCCCACCAATCCCTGAACCTACAGATACGCCTACCCGATTTAAGTCAACTTTTTCCAAATCCAACCCGGAATCCTCCACAGATAACCCGGCAGCTGCCACGGCAAATTGAATAAACCGGTCCATCCTGCGGGCTTCTTTACGATCCAGATAATCTTCAGCGTTGAAGTCCTTAACTTCAGCAGCAATCTGAACAGGAAAATCTTTTGTATCAAATTGGGTTATTCGGTCCACACCGGACCTTCCTTCCTTCAGAGCTTTCCAAAATGCATCCTTCCCTATGCCAATAGGCGTAATTACACCGATTCCCGTAACAACAACTCTGTTTTCCAAAGGGTCACCTCCCGCCGCCAGAGGGCGCAAGAAATAATAAATCTATGGTTCAATGAAATATAAGACAATCTTACTTTGAATATCTGCATCCTAAACGTTTGCTTCAAGATACTGTATTACATCTCCAACCGTTTTAATCTTTTCTACCTGCTCGTCTGAAATTTCCAGGTCAAATTCCTCTTCCATGGCCATAACCAGCTCCACGATATCCAAAGAATCTGCATTCAAATCTTTAAAAGCAGTCTCCTTTTTTACTTCTTCTTCCTCAACCCCCAGCTGTTCCACAATCATTTCTTTTACTTTTGCAAAAATGTCCATTGTTTCACCTCCCTGTAAAAAAAATTTTATATGTATGCTGCTGTTACATGGTCAGACCGCCGTCAACCACCATCACCTGACCGGTAATATAGCTGGCTTCCATGGATAGAAACTTCACCATCTCCGCAATATCCGCAGGCTGTCCCAGGCGTCCTAAAGGTATGTGTTTTAGAATTTTCTCTTTACTTTCAACGGGTAGTGCTTCCGTCATTTCCGTTTGGATATATCCCGGAGCCACAGCGTTCACCAGGATCCCCCGAGAGGCTACTTCTTTGGCCAATGCCTTGGTAAACCCAATAATCCCGGCTTTAGCCGCTGCATAATTGGCCTGGCCCGGATTTCCGGTAAGCCCCACCACCGAGGCTATATTAATAATTCTTCCACCCTTTTGCTTAATCATGAAACGTACCGCTGCCCGGGAACAGTTAAAAACCCCTTTCAAGTTGGTACTAATTACTTTATCCCAATCCTCTTCTTTCATGCGCATAATCAATGAGTCCCGGGTTATTCCAGCATTATTTATAAGTATATCAACTCTATTGAATTTATCAATACAGGCCTTAATTAACTTCTCCGATTCTCCGAAATCCGCTACATCTCCCCTGACTACCAGCGCCTGCCCCCCCCGGCTTTCCACTTCAGCCGCAGTTTCCTCCGCCCGGGCCTGGCTGCCCAGGTAGTTAATTACGATATTCATCCCTTGATCCGCCAGGGTAAGGGCGATTTCCCGTCCAATTCCCCGGGAAGCCCCGGTTATGATACAGGTTTTACTCATCATTATTTTCCTCCAGATAGGACAAAAGCTTTTCCAGTGAAGTTGAGTCCTCCACCTGGATACAGCTGATACCCTTGTTTATTTTCTTCATAAAGTTGGTTAAAGTACTGCCTGGACCTACCTCCACGAAAAAATTAAACCCATCTTCCACTAAAAATTCCATGGATTTCTGCCATAAAACCGGGCAGCTCAACTGCTGCGCCAGAATTTCCTGGACTTCTCCCGTCCCCTGATAATAAACTGCCCTTACATTTGACACCACGGGAAAGGAAAATTCATTCAGGGCGGCACCCTCCAGTTCTTCTTTCAATCTTTCTCCTGCAGGCTGCAGCAGAGCACAATGGGAAGGGACACTCATGGGTAAAAGCACTGCCCTTTTGGCACCGGCTTTTTTGGCCAGTTCAACAGTCTTTTCTACGGCTGTTCTTTCACCGGCAATAACCACCTGTCCTGGGCAGTTATAATTAGCCGGGCTTACCAGACCAAAAGATTCACCCTCCCGACAGGCCTCCTGGACTTTCTCCTCCGAAAGCCCCAGGATTGCAGCGATTCCTCCTTTCCCTTCCGGAACCGCCTCCTGCATAAACTTTGCCCTCTTCTGAACCAATTTGACGGCTTCTTTAAGGGAGAAAACCCCCGCTGCTGTCAGAGCGGAATATTCCCCCAGGCTGAGGCCCGCAGCTCCCTGAGCTAATACTCCTTGGGCTTTTATTACCTCAAATACGGCCATACTGGTTACCAAAATGGCCGGTTGGGTCACCTCCGTCTTCAGCAGTTCTTCCTTGGAACCCTCAAACACCAGGGAGGTAAGATCATATCCCAATGCTTCATCAGCAGTACGGAAAACCTCCCTGGCCTCATCAAACTTTTCATACAGTTCCCGGCCCATTCCTGGGTATTGAGAACCCTGTCCGGGGAAAAGGAAAGCAATTTTCTTCATTATTTATTCTCCCTACAGCATGATTGATTTAATTCCCAATGATTATTCATAATTTCACAGGCCTGGGCCATAACCTGCCTGACGATATCTCCGGCCGGTTCTATTGTTTCAACCATGGCCGATGACTGACCCGCCATAACCGAACCCATGGCCGTATCACCCTCTTTAACCACTGCTCTCAGCCTGCCAACCCCCATATTTTCGATTTCTTCCTTGGTAGTCCCCTGGGCTTCCATCTGATCAATGAGCCGGGACAATTTATTCTTTATTATTCTTACCGGATGTCCGGTAGTCCTTCCCGTAATTACGGTATCTCTATCTTTTGCTTTTAAAACCATATCCTTGTAATTTTGATGGACGGTACATTCTTCGGCACAAATAAACCGGGTTCCCATCTGCACTCCCTTAGCTCCCAGGGCCAGGGCTGCCGCCAACCCTCTGCCGTCAGCAATACCCCCGGCAGCAATCACCGGGACCTTCACCGCCTGTGCCACCTGAGGGACCAATACCATGGTAGTAATGTCTCCCACATGCCCACCGGATTCCATGCCCTCGGCAATAATGGCATCTACCCCTTGCTTCTCCAGCCGCCTGGCCAGGGCCACAGAAGCCACCACCGGAATTACCTTGATGCCCTTCCTCTTAAAGTTATCCATGTATTTCCCTGGATTTCCCGCACCGGTTGTGACAATTGGCACTTCCTTGTCCAGGACCAGCTCAATAATATCCTCAGCATATGGGGAAAGAAGCATAATATTTACTCCAAAAGGTTTATCCGTTAAATTTTGAATTTTATTAATTTCCCTCTCAATCAGATCTGCCGGCGATTGACCGGCTCCAATAATCCCCAGACCCCCTGCTAAAGAAACGGCTGCAGCCAGTTCACCGGTAGCCACCCAGGCCATGCCTCCCTGTAAAATGGGAAACTCTATATTTAATAATCTGCAAAGTTCATTTTTTTGCATTTTGCCCTCCTTAATTAAGGAAACTTACTGACAGATTATCAAAAAACCTGTCAGGCAAATCCTGGGTTACCAACGGATTACATTCACTCCCCAGGTCAATCCTGCACCAAACCCCAGCAGTACCACCAGGCTGCCTTCCCTGATTTTACCCAGGGTTACAGCCTCATCTAAAGCCACCGGAATGGAAGCTGCTGAGATATTACCGTACCTGTGTATATTTACCCATACTTTTTCAGGAGGCAGCTTTAGCCTTTTGGCCGCGGAATTAATGATCCGCAGATTCGCCTGATGTGGAATCAAGAGATCAATATCTGAAACCTTCAGGCCGCAGGCCTCCATGGCATCACAGGTAGAATGTTCCATAACCTTTACGGCAAACTTAAAAATATCCTTCCCCGACATTTTTATAAAGTGCAGCCCGTTATCTAGAGAGTATTGACTGCTGGGAATTTTCGACCCACCTGCAGGAATCTTAAGCAAGTCTCCTCCCGAACCATCCGATCCAAGGCGGGAAAACTGAATCCCCTTCTGGGAGGTCACCGGCCCTAAAACCGCTGCCCCTGCCCCATCACCAAATAGAATACAGGTATTCCGGTCGGACCAGTCTACAAATTTGGACAGGACCTCCACACCAATTACCAGTATGTGTCGATATGTACCTAATTTAACAAACTGCTCCGCCATGGTCAGACCATAAACAAACCCTGTACAGGCAGCAGATATATCAAATGCCACGGCATTCTTCGCCCCAATCCTATCCTGTACAATACAGGCAGTGGATGGGAAAAACATATCCGGTGTAATGGTGGCCACAATAATTAAATCCAACTGGCCTGCTGACAGACCGCTTGCCTCCAGGGCAGCTTCAGCGGCCCGAACCGCCAGGTCAGAAGCAGATACATCCTCGTCTGCTATTCTTCTTTCCTGTATGCCCGTGCGGGAACAAATCCATTGGTTGCTGGTCTCCACCAGTTTTTCCAGGTCATAATTATTCAACACCTGATCTGGAAGATAAGAACCGGTGCCGATGATGCCTGCGGAAACCCGTTCATGCAATCCGACCACCCCTTTAATATAGAACGTTCTGTCAAAGCTCTCCACGGATGATATCGTTTACTTTTTCCCTGGACAGCGGATAAGCCTGGTTCACAATGGCGTTTTTAATGGTTCTGGCATTGGATGATCCATGGCTTTTAATACAAATGCCCTTTACCCCTAAAAGCGGTGCCCCACCATATTCTGTATAGTCCAGGCTCTTTTTCATATCCTTTAAACCAGACATTAGCATAAGAGCCCCTAACTTACTTTTGATGTTTTTGTTCAATTCCTTCTTCAAAGAGGAAAAAATCCCTCCGGCTACCCCTTCTAGTGTCTTCAGCACAATATTTCCGGTGAAGCCATCGCAAACCACCACATCAGCTGCCCCATCCATCAGGTCTCTGGCCTCAATGTTCCCAATAAAATGTAACCCTGAATCCTTCAGCAGTGGAAAAGCTTCCCGGGTCAGCAGGTTCCCCTTACCTTCCTCAGTTCCAATATTTAAAAGCCCTACTCCGGGCAAGTTTTTTCCTAAAAGTTTCTGTACATAAATACTTCCCATGATTCCATAGTGAAGCAGGTGCTCCGGCCGGGCATCCACATTGGCTCCCACATCCAACAACATAAACCGGTCCCCGTTAAATGTAGGAATCAATGGTGCCAGGGCAGGCCTGCTTATGCCTTTTATTCTTCCTATAATCAGCAGGGCACCAGCCATAAAAGCTCCCGTGTTTCCAGAAGACACAACCGCCTCTGCATGCTGTTCTTTAACCAGATTCATAGCCACATGTAACGAAGAGTCCTTTTTTTTCTTAACGGCCATTCCAGCCTGCTCATCTGCTGCAATCACTTCCCGGGCATCAACAATAATCACCCTGTCTTTTGGGTAATTCTGTAATGGCTCCAGCTTCTCTGTAATTTTTTCCCTTTTGCCTACCAGGAAGATTGTTAAATCTTCAATAGCTCCTGCAGCATCCACTGCTCCCTTGATAATTTCTCCGGGGGCCAGGTCCCCTCCCATGGCATCTACAGCAATTTTTATCATCGCTCAATCCCCCCAGTTTACCGAGAAAACAGACTTCTTTGTCCTTTATTTCCATCTCTGACTGCATTATTACCAAGTATATACTATTTTTTTTTAAAAAACAAGTTCACAGAAAACCCCTAAATATCAGTGTTTTTTGACAAAAAAAAGGTAAGCTTCTGGGTTATTTCAAGCTTACCTCCATAGTAACCCTTATTTCGAAGGAATAACTTCTTTTCCTTTATAATAACCACAATTGGGACACACTCTATGGGAAAGTTTCACCTCATGACATTGAGGGCAATTTACAATACCTGGTAAAGTTAGCTTCCAATGAGCACGCCTTTTCCTTCCTCGAGCTTTCGCTACTCTGCGCTTTGGAACCGGCAATTTATAACACCTCCCTTAATTTCTATCTATTATTTTTCAAAAAATTTCTTTAAATCTTCCAGGCGCGGATCTACATCCGCTGCCTCACATCTGCAGTCCTCAAGATTCAAATTGGACCCGCATACAGGGCACAATCCCCGGCAGTGACTGCTGCAAAGTGGTTTTAAAGGTAGAGACAGAAACAAAACTTCTTGCAGTAAAGCCTTCACATCAAAAGCATCTCCTTGAAAATAACTTTCCTCTGAATCCATCTCCTGGCCTTCGGATTTTTTTTGGTGATTAAACTTTTCCTGGAAATCTCCTTCCAGTGGAATCGAAAACTCCGATAAACATCTGCTGCATACGGTATTCAGCCGTGTTTTAAAATTCCCATTGATAAATAAATCCCGGCCGTTATAAGCAGCAGACACATGTAAAGTGACCGGTTCCTCTAAACAAAAGCCTGTACTTTCCAGTTTAACAGTTTTTGAATCTGCCAGGTAGTGATAGCTGATATAATTCCCCTGTTCCTTCTTCAAATCTGCAAGGTAAATTTTCAAGCTGACCACCTCTTTGTTCAAACTAACATCAATTATAATGGAAACTTTTCTCCTTTGTCAAGACTGTGTAAAAGCGTTGACTATCAATCCTCCACCTGGCTTTAAACAGTAAGAATTTCCCGGATCTTGAACACAACCTCATCTTCAACATGTAAACTCAAATTAACTTGAATGCTGTCGAGAAAATTTAAAGCCTCCTGAAGGTTATTAATTTCCACCAGTTGAATTTTACTGGCTGATCTTTTGGCCTCTTGCATGTTCTCAGCGGGGACTAAAAAGAAATCTGCACCTATGGCCTCGGCTGCAGCCACCTTTTGTTTTATTCCTCCAATTGGCCCTACCTCTTCCTGGATATCAATGGTGCCGGTGCCAACGATTTTTTTACCGTGACTGATATCCTCATTCTTTAGTTGATTGATAATTTCCAGCACAAACATTAATCCCGCTGAAGGTCCGGCAATGGCTCCGGTACCTATATTAATCTCTACCGGCAGCTGCGGTTCCCAGTCCAGGGTTCTGATAAATACCCCTAAGCCTGCCTTTTCTTTATCTTCCGTATGGGGAACCGTGGAAACGGCTTCAGTTAAAACATTATTGTCTCTCTTAAAAGTCAAATAAATTTCCGATCCTACAGGCCTCTCCTGAATTTTTTGCACCAATTCTTCCGCCAGGTTTACCTGCTCTCCATCCAGCTCAATAATCACGTCTCCAGGCTTAAGAATATCCCGGGCAGGGCTGTCCTCCATGGTTTCCACCACCAAAATCCCATCACTGGTTATGGGGACATCGAAACCTACCCTTCTCAGGGCAATAATTTTGGCCAGATGTTGGCTGTCCCTCATCCTGCGCCTTTCTATTTCATAGTACTCCTCCAGGTCTATTTCCGGAGGATGAATCCGCCATTTTGGAAACAGCTCAATGGAAGGCGTCATCACAGAACCTATAAAAAGCATAAGGTTAGCCGGCTGCTGAGCCACTGTCACCAAAAAGAAGGACCCTGCTTCAGGCACTCCGTTTTCTACCGTAATAATTTCCTTCAAGTTTTCGGCGGTGCCGGGCCTGAACACTACATAATTGGCCTGAAGAAACAAATTGATAATAAATAAAACTGCAGCCAAAAAAATAATTCTTCTAATGCCTCGCAATTGAATACACTCCTCTAAAGTAAGCTTCGAAGCAGCGGCATAACCTTTCGGGCAGCTTTTTCCCATTCCCGGATGCATGCCTCAGCTTTTTGAAACTGGGTGAGGCCAATGTTCGAGATTCCCGGACAAACCATTACATCTGCATTTACCAGTTTATCTTTCATAATTTCCCGGCCCATGATGGATATAGCCTGACTCACCACGTCAAAAAAATTGCAGATATGTGCCTCCTGAATCAATCCTCCCACATCCACGGCCAAAACTACTTCTGCGCCCAAATCCCTGACCTGCTGCACGGGAACCCTGCACAGCACCCCTCCATCTACCAGCATCTTTTCCTGGTGCTGCACCGGAGGGAATATACCCGGCACTGCGATACTGGCCATTACTGCCTGTAGCAGGGAGCCCTCTTTAATTTCAACCAGCTCACCATTGATAAGGTCTGTGGCCACCACCGTAAGGGATAAGTTCAGTTCCTGGAATGTTTTATCTCTGATTAACAATTTTAAAAGGTCTTCTACTTTCTTTCCACCCATTGCCCCTAACCCGGAAAATTTCCAGTCCACCCACCTCCGTTTATCCAGAGAGATGGCCAAACTTTCCATAACCCGGGGGGTTATCCCCACAGCATACAATGCACCAATCAGAGCCCCCATGCTGGATCCTGCAATATAATCAATGGAAACATTCTCTTCTTCCAAAACTCTAATTACGCCAATATGGGCAAGGCCTCTGGCCGCGCCAGAACTGAGAGCCAAACCAACTTTAGGATCCTTCTCCATAGATACACCTCAAAATTTTAGCATATTAAGTGTTTCTTCAAATATATTTATACTAACTCTTGTTATTTTATACATGACAATAGAAGGGAGAACAAATATGTATAGTAACAGAAAATCTTATTTCAGCGTTTACATCACGGCCGCAATGGCGATCTTTATAACCCTCTCCCTGGTAATGTTCCCGGAGCATGCCTTTGAAGCAGCAGTAAACGGGTTAAATGTTTGGTGGAATGTGGTATTCCCTGCACTGCTTCCTTTCTTTATCTGTGCCGAAATATTGATGGGACTGGGTGTGGTACATTTTATGGGCGTTCTGCTGGAACCATTGATGCGTCCGGTCTTCAATGTTCCCGGTGAAGGTTCCTTCGTTATGGCCATGGGTCTAGCCAGTGGGTTCCCTATTGGCTCAATTTTGACCACCCGTCTCAGGGAACAAAACATGTGTACAAAGTTAGAGGGCGAACGGCTTATGAGCTTTACCAATACTGCGGACCCTCTTTTTATGTTCGGTGCGGTGGCTGTAGGAATGTTTGGAAACGCCGCTTTAGGAGCAACCATTGCTATCGCCCACTATCTTTCCAGTCTCTCCACAGGGTTGATTATGCGCTTTCACGGGTATAACCAAGAAAAACCCGTTTCTTCAAAAAGAAGCGGCAGCATAATTTTGCGGGCTTTGACTAAATTATATGAAGCCAGAAAAAAAGACGGCCGTCCTTTAGGACAACTGATGGGGGATGCCATCTTAAAATCTATGAATACCCTTCTCTTGATTGGCGGATTTATCATCTTATTTTCGGTATTGATTAAAATCATGGAAGTGCTGGGAGCTTTATCTCTTTTGTCCGCGGTACTTTTTAAAATCCTGGCTCCCATAGGAATAGAACCCGGCCTGATCCCCTCCCTGATTCATGGTTTCTTTGAGGTAACTTTGGGCAGTCAACAGGCAGGAGCAGCACCGGCAGCTGTTCCCCTTATTCAGAAAACTATGGCCGCTGGGTTTATCATCGCCTGGAGCGGTTTGTCTGTACATGCTCAGGTGGCCAGCATTATCAGTAAGACCGATATGAGTATCCGCCCGTTTTTCTTTGCCCGTTTTATTCACGGAATCCTTGCCGCAATTTATACCTTTCTGCTGATGAAACCGGCTCAGACCGTCTTTCGAGAGGTCAGCGTCCCTGTTTTTTTACATACCCAACCCCAAAGCACCATATCCTTCTGGCTGGAACGCCTGATCTTCATCAGCAGTCAATTATTCCTTTTTGTCCTTATTCTTTTATGCATATCTATGGTAATTTACCTGTATACAAACATGGCAGTTATCGTTTTTCGACTGACCAAAAAAAGAAATTAAAGAATGGTATCACATTTAATATCTGCTTGAAACTTGCTGAGAATCAAATCATATAAAGAATCGGGAACCAGTCCCTGTATACATCCACCGTAACTGGCGACCTCCTTAACGATGCTGGAACTCAGGTAAGAAAATTTGCTGTTGGTCATCATAAACATGGTCTCTACCGAGGGATTTAGTTTATGGTTAATCATTGCCATCTGAAATTCATATTCAAAATCAGAAATAGCCCTTAATCCTTTAATTATCACCTGGGCTTTTTTTTGTTCTGCGTAATCCACCAAAAGCCCCTGATAATAATCAACCTCCACGTTGGTATAATCTTCTAATATCAGTTTCAGCATATCTAATCTTTCTTTAGTGGAAAAAACAGCATTTTTTCTGGGATTTTCCAAAACCGTTACAATCAAACGGTCAAATATTTTGCTGCCCCGATCTATAATATCCAGATGGCCATTGGTAACAGGATCAAAACTTCCTGGATATATGGCAGTCTTTTGGGTCACAAAATCCCCTCCTTTATAAAATAATAAGTAATTACAGTATCCCCGTATTTTTTTATTTTTCCCTGTTCCAATTCAAAAACCTTCTCAGGGAAAATAATATTTTTAAAATGTTCAACTATTAATACCCCATCTTTTTTCAACAGCCCTCTCTCTGAAATGGCTTCTATTACAGGAACATAAAAAGTTTTAAAATACGGGGGATCCATATAAATAAAATCAAACCTCTGTTTTTCCCCCTGAAGTTTAGCCAGTCCTCGAAAGACATCTGTTTTAATTACTCTTGCTCGATGATTTAATCCTGTTATTTTCAGGTTTTCATAGATTATTTTAACACACTCCGTATTTTTTTCAATAAAAACACAGGAGTCGGCACCACGGCTTAAAGCTTCTATACCCATACCGCCGGTTCCTGAAAAAAGATCCAGGAAGTGACTCCCCTCCTGATTTTGACCGATGGTATTGAAAACCGCCTCTTTAACTTTATCAGATGTGGGCCTGACATCTTTCCCCGGCCTGCTTTTCAATTTTTTCCCCTTCGCAGATCCTGCATTTACTCTCAATTTTTCCTCCTACATTTTTTATAAATTCCGAAACACACCATGAAATGCCTATATATTTTCCGTGCAGTATTGCGCCATTGAGTCCAATATATTTGTTGAGATTACCGTCCGATTATAATTGGATAATATTACCTGTAGTTATCCCGTATATTATCTTTGAAAAAAGACAAAATACTTATTAAAGAGCCAAATAATTTCCCCATAAGCTCTTCCTCCGGTTTCTCCTCTCCCAACTGGTGACTTGTAAATAGTCACCAGTTTTATTTTATAGGTTTTTTTAATAAAAAGCAAAACGGGCTGCCTTTTTTGCAGCCCGCCCGTTTCTCAAGTTAAACTTGAGTCTGATTTTGCATAACATTTTGCTCAGAATAAGGTTGCCCAGAAGCTTTGCTTTGGTAATCAGCAATCATCTTCTTAACCATCAGTCCACCAACGTAACCGTTTTGGCGGGAAGTCAGGTTTCCTAAGTCACCGTTGTAATCCAACCCCAGCTCGTTAGCTACCTCATACTTGAACTTTTCCATTGCCTGCTCAGCTCCGGGAACCAGAATTCTGTTTCTTCCACCAGACCTATTTTGATTAACCATTAAAGAATTCACCTCCTTGTTGAGCTTGTAATTATAGTTTAACTCAATACAAGGTTTATATACTAGAAGTGTTTTCCTCAATAGTTATTAATGTTATATACTAATCGTATACTTTATTGTAAATACTGTAAAACATATGCTTCCTCTACATTTTCAATTTTATTGTTTGATTAATTATTTTATTTTTTTTTATTTATCAGTCATACTTGTGATACATCATTATACCCACTGCACCGGGGCCAATATGGGAACCGATAACCGCCCCCAGTACGGTAATAATAATTTCATCATTATTAAACGTCTTTTCCACCTTATCTTTAACCTTTAAAGCTTCCTCCAGAACATTCCCGTGAAGTATAGCTACCTGAACAGGTTTATCGGAGCCATATTCCTCTAAGCATAAGCCTACCAGGCGATCCAGGGCCTTCTGATGGCCTCTAACCTTATCCTTAGGAGTGACAATGCCGTCAACCAGAGTTAATATAGGTTTCATTTTTAGAAGTCCTCCCAGAAGTGCCTGTGCTTTTCCGATTCTTCCGTTTTTTTGTAAATATTCAAGGGTATCTACCATAAAAAACATTTTAATATTGGCCAAAAGATAATCAATTAAGGACAATATCTCTTCCTTAGACTTACCCTCTTTTACGGCCCGGGCCACCTCCAGCACGACCATTCCATGGCTAACAGAGCCCAGCTTGGTATCCACCACCACAATATCCATATCGGGAAGCATATCCTTAGCCATCATGGCAGACTGATAGGTTCCACTCAATTGGGAAGATATGTGAATGGAAAAGATAACATCATTATTGTCCTGTTGTTTGTACTTTTCCACAAATTCAGCTGGCGAAGGCTGGGAAGTCCTGGGAAGAATATTGGATTTTTGTAATTTATCATAAAAATTATCAGGCTTTAAATCCACCCAATCTAATAACTGCTCCTCCCCAAAGTGTACTTTTAAGGGCACCATCTCAATTTTATATTCTTCTAATATAGATTCCGGTAAATCTGCTGTGCTGTCAGTAATTACTCTCATCTTAACCCTCCTTTAATTTTTACTCTACAGATATAAAATAATAATATAATGGCTGACCGCCCCGGTAGTATTCCACCTCAGCATCAGGGTAGGCCTCCTGTAGCTTTTGGGCCAGGCTTTGTGCTTCATCTTCCGTTACATTATTCCCATAATATAAAGTTATAATTTCATCACTCACTTCGTAAATCCTTTGAATCACTGATTTAACCACTTCTTCCGGATAATCCCCTACAACTGTCAAGTTATTTTCCTGCAGGCCTATAACAGAACCATTTCTTATAGCTTTGCCTTCATAGGTTGAATCTCTGACAGCATAAGTAACCTGTCCGGTTTTTACCTGAGAAAGGGCTTCCTTCATCGATTCTACGTTATCTGCAAATTCCTTTTGAACAGGCTCACAAGCCATAAGTGCACTGATTCCCTGGGGAATAGTTTTACTGGGAACTACCATAACTTCTTTAGGACTTAAATCCCTGCTTTGTTCTGCCGCCAGGATGATATTCTTATTGTTAGGAAGGATTATTATTTTTTCAGCCCTGGATTTTTCGATAGCCTGTAAAAAGTCTTCAGTACTGGGATTCATAGTTTGTCCACCCTCAATAATTAAAGAAACCCCCATACTGGTAAAAATTTCACTGATTCCATCTCCGGGAGAAACTGCAATAATCTGGATTGCCGGTTCCGCTTCTTCCCCTGTTTTAATATATGGGAAAAATGCATCAAAGGGTTCCGCGCTGTGCTCTGGCTGTGTTTCCTCCTGAACAAACTCCCGGTGCTGCTCCTTCATGTTATCTATCTTAATCTGGCTGAGTTGACCGAATTGGATACAAATATCCAGCACGATACCGGGGTTGTTGGTGTGTACATGCACTTTGAGAATCTCTCCTTCTCCTACTACCAGGAGGGAATCTCCCTGGTCCATGAGCTTTTCCTGCAAAACCTCCGATTGGAGCTCTCTTCCCTTGACCAAAAGCTCAGTACAGTATTGAAAGGTAATGTCTTCATCTATAGAACCTTCCAGGACTTCTCTCACCGGCTGTGCTTCTTCCTCCACTTCCACATCAAAATCAAACCCCTGAAGGGACTTGAGGAAACCTTCATAAATAACACATAATCCTTCTCCTCCAGCATCTACTACCCCTGCCTGTTTCAGCACCGGAAGCAGCTGAGGGGTTTTCTCCAAGGTTTCCCTGGCCTGGCTTAAAAAAACTTCCATCAAGGCTAGAAAATCCGTTCCCTGCTCTGCTTTCCTGAAGGCAGCATCAGCAGCTTCCCTGGCTACCGTCAGCATGGTGCCTTCTACCGGCTTCATCACCGCTTTATAAGCGGTTTTTACCCCCTCCTGTAATGCCTTAGCAAACTCTTCTCCGGTTATTTTCTCTTTTTCTTCCAGGCTTTTGGAAAAACCCCGGAAAAGCTGAGACAGAATAACTCCAGAATTCCCCCTGGCACCCATTAAAGACCCGGCAGCAATGGTATTGGCTACCTTCCCCACCGTGTTTTCCTGCACTGTATCTAACTGCTGTACAGCAAAGTTCAAAGTTAGTGACATATTAGTCCCCGTATCCCCATCGGGGACGGGGAAAACATTCAATGAATCTATATAATGTTTTTTCTGGTTTAGTAATATAGATCCTGCTATAAACATTTTATTCAGGGTAACTCCATCCAAAACCTGTCTCCCCATCGGTGTACAAACCTCCTTACTGCCGCCTAAGTTACTCTAACTCCTTGAACATTGATTTTAACTTCATTAACTTGAAGACCTGTTAGATTTTCCACCACATACCTTACTTTTTCTACAACATTTTGGCCCACTTCTGAAATTTTAGTTCCGTAACCTACAATCACATTTAATTCAATAACCAGGGTTTCTCCTTCTGTTTCTACTTTAATCCCTCTGCTTAAATTTTCTCTTTTCAGCAGTTCAGCAATACCATCCCTTAACCTGCCGGAAGCCATTCCAACGATTCCGTAGCATTCCACCGCAGCCATCCCTGCCAGCAGGGCAATCACTTCCTTGGAAATAATTACTTCGCCCAAATTTGTTTTCAATTTATTTTTTTCACCCATATAAATATTTCCTGAGATTATCAGGAACTCACCTCCTTACCTATATTATTCTTAAATAACCTGAGTTATATCTTTCCGCTCCTGAAAATAATACATTTTTTTTACATTCTATCCTCCGGGGGAAAGATATATTCCCATGGCCCTTTGAAAATATAGATTTAATATATTTCAATAAATGATAAAAAAATCCTGCAAGTCCGGTGATTTTTATTGCAACAGAAGTTAGCTTGTGTTAGAATTTAATAGGTTAATCAAGAATAATGTAAAATAATTTGCGTTGGAACCGATAACAGTGATATTTTAAGCCTATCACATAAAGGAGGTAAGCTTGTATGGCTAAAAAATGTTTTATCTGCGGGAAAGGAACCCAGAGCGGACATAATGTAAGTCACTCCAATATCAAAACAAAAAGAATTTGGGTCCCTAATCTTCAAAGAGTTAAGATTTTGGTTGATGGAACCCCCCGTAAAGTTCCCGTGTGCACCCG
>PWJM01000162.1 GCA_003560915.1 Syntrophomonadaceae bacterium | reverse complement strand
GACGTCAGATAAAGAATACAAGCTTTTCTGATGAACATAAAAACGGAGGGATTAAAATGGTTAGAAAAGTTTTGCTATTCTCTTTTGCTCTGCTTATGGTTACTTCAATGGTATTTTTGGGAATAGGCTGTACTCAGACTAACGGGGATGAACCGAATAATGGGAATAATGAAAATGGAAATGGTGATATCGTGGACCCCAATGGCTCTGAACTGCCAAAAGAAATTGAAGACTGGGTGTACAGTTCTCTGGCCATGAACCTGGGACAATCCAAGGTGTATGGAGAAGATTTGTATATTCTGGTTACCTACGGAGAAAAACCTACCGGAGGATATAATGTAAAGATTACCGATATCGATGTAACCGATGAAAGTGTGGAGGTTTCAGTCAAATTTAAGGCTCCCAAGGATGGGGATATAGTCACTCAGGCGATTACTTATCCCTATGACCTGGAAGTGATCGAAAAGGTTGATTTACCATTAAACTTTAATGTTTCCGGAGATGAGGATTATCTGATGACTCTTCAGGGAATCGATGAGTTGAAGCCTATCGTAGCTGAATCTATCTGGATTAAAATCTTTGAACCCGCTCCCAACGGTTCTGTAGGAGACCAGGTGAGTATTTCGGGAATTGCCAGCGTCTTTGAAGGCAATATTGTTTATGAAGTAATTGATGAAAGTGGAAACACTTTGTATGAAAACTTTACAACCGCGGGGATGGGAGACTGGTACTATTTTGAAATTGACATTGACCTTCCCTCGGAGATTACCGATAATTTCAAAATAGAGTTATACTCTCCCAGCGCCATTGATGGAAGTAAAACCTCCCTGGTAAGCTTGAATTTAAAGAGATAAAAGATAAGATTCAAAGACAGCTTATACCAGTAATTTTTAATAGATATTAAGATTGTGCCCCCCACAAGGGGAGAGCCGGATCTCCAGGTCCGGCTCTCCCCTTTAAGAACTACCTGTTTTAAAAATTCAAAAGTAAGATCCTGGGGGCAACTGGCCCTGAGGACCTGGTGTGGCTTTCAAAATTCTTTAAAGAATAAAAAATATCGTTTTATATTTGAATAGGGTAATTTATAATTAAAATAATAAAATATGTTGTATTTTCTAGTGCAAGAAGCGTGATAAAAAGCGGATTCACAATAAGGTTTTATTTTACTTCCCACTGGGAAAGGGGAATGCTTACGATGAACTTTTTATTTTTAACGAAAAAACTTTGGGTAATGCTGTTAACACTTATGATTTTGATTTTGATTTTCGGCTGTGGACAGCCTGAAAATGAGGGAGGCAATGGTCAGGAGCCAGGAGAAGAGGCTTTGCAAGAACAGCAGAAACAGGAAGAAAGTAATGGGGAACCGGTGATTAAAAATGAAACCCAGATAAGAGTAACGGGGGACAATTTAGCTGTTAGGAAAACTCCAGGAACAAAGGATAAGCCTGCCGGGGACGTGTTACAGCGGGTTAATCGTGGGGATGTATTATTTTTACAAGATCAACATGACAACCAGGTTTTTATTGATGGGTATATCTGGTGGGAAGTCTATGAACCTTCCTCACAAATACGGGGATGGGCCGCAGAAAAATATTTAGATATATTACAAACGGATACAACAAGTGAGGGTGCAATTGAAGGCTCCATAACTTTCCCCGGTGAAGCAATTCCCAGCGGTTTTGTTGTTACAGCAGAAAATATCGCAACGGGAGAGACAATTGTAACCCAAGAAATTATTTATGATAATAAATACAGCACGGGAGTTGGGTTTAAAATTAATGTTAGCCCTGGAAACTACTATCTATATGCTTCCGAACCCCAGGCTCCGCATTTTAAAGCTTACTATGATGAACACATGAAAAGCAGCTTGCAGGTTGAATCTTTTGAACCCGTTGTTGTCAGCATAACAGAGGGGCAGCATGTTGATAATGTTCTTGTTGGTAACTGGTGGAGAGAAGAATACACCGGCGGAAGTTGAATTTAAGGAAGTAAAGCAGGACAGCGGTGAAAATTTTATGGTAATTCCTCCGATGGATCTAAATCCTCCGGAGGAATTACTTCTTCTTCCGCACTATCATCTTCTTCTATCAAAGGCACATCAATAATTTCCGCCAGGTTTTTCAGGGTGTTTTCCAGTTCCTCCTGGATTCTTCCGTAATCGGCCCAGTCACCCTGGACAAGGGCTGTTCTGGCATCAGACATCAATCGGTTGGCCCTTATGATCAGTTCTTCCACAGTTGCAGTTTCATCCTCATCGGGAGTATCGGGAGCCTCACCGAAAATTCGGCTCAAGGCTTTTTCCAAGGTTTCCTCCATAACCAGGCTTTCTCCGTGCATAACGATAACCCGGACCAGTTCCGGCTGTTCCCCCTGGTCTGCCTGCAGGAAAATAGGTTCCACATACAGGATGGAATTATTTATGGGCAGGACCAGCAGATTACCACGAATTACCCTGGAACCCCTCTGGTCCCACAGGGTCAGTTGAGAGGATATTTCCGTGTTCTGGTCAATTCTTCCCTCCACCTGCCGGGGGCCCAGGACGGTCTGTTCCCGGGGGAAACGGAAGACCAGCCTTTCCCCATAATGCTCCGGGTCACAACGGGCGGCCATCCAGGCAATCATATTGTCCCTGCGGATGGGATTGAAAGGGAGCATCAGCACGAATTCCGGCTGCTGCTCTCCGGGAAGCTGCAGGATCGTGTAGTAGGGTTCCACCTGAATTTGCTGTCCGTCATAGTTTTCCATGGGAATGGTCCACTCGTCCTCTTTATTGTAGAATACCCTGACGTCCTCCATATGGTAGAGGGCATAGACCCGGCTCTGCAGGCTGAAAAGGTCCACGGGATAACGGAAATGGTTCTGGAGCCCCTGGGGCATCTCCTCCAACGGCTTAAAAAGGTCGGGGAATATGCTTGTGTATACCTGGATCAAGGGGTCTGAGTCGTCTATCACATAGTAATCAACACTGCCGTTGTAAGCGTCAATGACTATTTTTACGGAGTTTCGTATATAGTTTAAACCTCCGAAAGGTTCCGAATATGGGTATTTATTGCTGATGGTGTAGGCATCCTGCATCCAGAACAGCCTGCCTTCACTGACCACCAGGTATGGGTCCTGGTCATACTGCAGAAAAGGAGCAATTTTACGGACTCTGTTGTGAATATTCCGGTCGAACAGCACCTGGCTTTCGTTGATGATGTCGTTGGACAGAAGCAGCCGATAGTCGTTAAAGCGCAGGGAGAACAGGACTTTTCTGAAAAAGGAGTTGATGGTAACCCCGCTTTCTTCCTCATACATGGTATAGGCATTGGTCGTGCCCAGGGGATAGTCAAATTCTTCGGTTAAAGTATTAACAATTACATAAGGGTCAGTTTTTTCCCCGTAATAGATTTCCGGCCTTTCAATTGCCAGGTCCGTTTGAGTGACAGGAGGTATATTCCTTACCAGGAACTGCGGCAGCCCGTCGGATGTGGCTTCGTTAACCGGACTCATGGCAAAACCGTACCCGTGGGTATATTTTAACCTCAGGTTTACCCAGGTCCTTGCCCCCTCGGAAAGTTCGTTCTGGTCCAGTTCCCGGGCGGAGAGCATCACCTGGCGGTAGGTTCCGTCTAGAGTATAGCGGTCGATATCTATGTCGTGAAACTTGTAATATGGCCTGAGCCCCTGCAGCTGATTGTAGGTAGTCTTGATGGGGCGGTAATCCCACAACCGGATGTTTTGAATGGTCCCCTGGTTTTCCTCCAGAACTTCCAGGTCAAGCCGGTCTGTAATGGAATACTTTTCCGTTTGGATATCGTCCAGGTTAAACGCTTTCCGGGTAAACTCTATATTGTGTTCCAGGTAGGGCATTTCCATTACCAGTTCGTTGGGTTCAACCCGAAAATTTTGAATAGCTGCAGGATAAATGGAGCCCAGCAGCAGGGAAGCGATAATCAAGGCTCCGGCGGCCATGGGCAGGCTTCTTGGATTGGGCCTGAAAGACTTTATTATGAGAAACAACCCAAGGCCCAGGGATATGAACATCAAGATCCTCAGTACCGGAATCTGTACGTTTACATCGGTATAGCCAGCACCGAAAGCCGCTCCCCGGAGAGAAAACAGCGTTTCATAACTTTTCAAATGATAGTCCAGGGCCTTAAGCAGGAAAAACAGCGAAGCCAGCAGGGAAAGATGCTTTTTCCCCTCTAATTGATTCCACCAACCGGTAGGGGATGCTTCGGGAGACATGCTTATGGCGAAGTAAAGGCCTCCAACAGCAAGGATTGAAAGCACAATCAGAGAGGTCAGGTAGTTTTTAACCAGGAGAAAGAAGGGTAACTCAAAGATATAAAAACCTACATCCCGGTTTAATATAGGGTCGGCAATATCAAAAGAAGTGCGGTTAAAATATTGTAACAGGGTCATCCATTGTTCACCGGGGGCAGCAGAAAAAAGTAAGGCTACCATGGTACTGGCTCCCAATGCCAACAGGGTGTAAGTTTTCGGAGTTAATAGATTTCCAAAACGGCTGTTGAAAAGCTTGTGCCGGAGCATCAGGTTAGGCGGGTTTAAAACGGTTTTTTTAGCGAGCATTAAATTGAGAAACAGTGCTCCAAAGATTCCTAAAAAATAAAGCACTCTTATTCCTATCTGGCTGAATAGAATGGTGGTAAAGACAGAACCATAATTCAGGCTTTGAAACCACAGCAGATCCAGGTAATAGTGGTTCACTGCATTAAAAATAACAAATAAAAAGGCCAGGGCAATAAATATTACATATTTTCGGTTCATGCTTATTCTCTCCTCCGGAGTGTTGTAGTTTTTCTATCACTTTCGTATTTACTATATTAATTCTATAAAATGTGCTTTTTCCCTCTATAAACTTTAACCAAAACTGTTGCATGCTGATCGCCGGATTATTTTCTTCACCTCAGGAGGGCATCGTGGTACTTTCAGGTACAAAGCTTAAGTTTACCCTGGGAGGAATCCCTGATGCCCTTGCACAGCGGGCACAGAATGTTTGACAAGGGTATTTAATCGTGAGATAATGAAAAAAAGTTTTCAGACATTTTCTTTGCGGTGCTTGTTAAGGTGTCGGAAGCTGTAAAAAGTGTTTTTTTGTGAGGGGGATGTATCTTGGTGGAGAAAACAAAAACACTGATGGATCGATTGTCGGAGCTGAAGGAGGAAAAAAATGCGGTCATTCTGGCCCATAATTATCAAATAGATGAAGTACAGGATTGTGCGGACTATGTGGGGGATTCCTTTGAATTAAGTAAAATTGCTTCGGAGACTGATGCACAGGTGATTGTGTTCTGTGGAGTACACTTCATGGCGGAAAGTGCTAAAATTTTGGCACCCCACAAAACAGTCTTACTGCCGGATATCATGGCGGGATGTCCTCTGGCGGATATGGCAGCGCCCCAAAAGGTTAAGGAATTGAAGGAAAAGTATCCAAAGGCGGCGGTGGCCTGTTATATCAATACCACAGCTGCGGTAAAAGCGGAGTGCGATGTCTGTGTGACTTCTGCCAATGCTGAGAAGGTAATAAATAATTACCCTGCAGAGGAATTTATTTTTTTACCGGATCAAAACCTGGGTAGTTATATTGCTGGAAAAACCCAAAAGAAAATCATTCTTTGGGACGGCTACTGCATTACTCACCATCGGGTTACCGGGGATGAGGTTAAGAAGGCCAGAGAAGCGATGCCGGGGGCCTTCCTTATGGTTCACCCCGAATGTCGCCCTGAAGTGGTGGAACAGGCGGATATAGCACTGGGTACCGGGGGTATGCTCCGTTATGCCCGGGAGTCCCAGGAAACGAAATTTATGGTGGGGACAGAATTAGGGCTGATTTACCGGTTGAAAAAGGAAAACCCTGAAAAAGATTTTTACCTGCTTTCGGCAGGCATGATTTGTCCTAACATGAAATTTACAAACTTACAAAAGATAGTGGCCTCCCTGGAAAATATGTCGCCGCAAATCGAAGTCCCGGAGGGAATCCGGGTAAGGGCTAAAACATGCCTGGACCGCATGCTTCAGTATTCTTAAGACTACATGCCTTTCCCGGCTGGGGCCAGGAAGGCTTCTTTATTTTTGGTTTTTTAATGCCATCATGAGGTGTAAATATATGCTTCCACGGTATCTGGTAAATTTCAATCTTTCTGAACTGGAAACTCAAACCAGCGATTTCCTGATTATTGGCGGGGGAGTGGCCGGTCTTTTTACGGCTTTAAAGGCGGCTTCCCTGGGAGAAGTTACGGTGATTACTAAACTTTCTTTAGAGGAATGCAATACCTCCTATGCTCAGGGGGGGATTGCTTCGGTGATGGGTGAAGATGACAGTACTATTCTTCATATGGAAGATACTCTGGAGGCCGGCGCCGGAATCTGTAATCAACGGGCGGTACAAATTCTGGTGGAGGAGGGCCCTGCCAGGGTAAGGGAACTTATGGAAATGGGGGTAGAATTTGACCGAACCAATCAGCATTATGCGCTGGGGAGGGAAGGGGCTCATTCTCGGGACCGGGTTCTTCATGTGGGAGACTGTACCGGAAGGGCTATTCAAAAAGTGCTGATGGACTCCGTGAAATCTTGTGACCATTTAAATATTAAGGAAAACCTTTATGTCATTGACCTGCTTACAGACCGGGGCCGCTGCGTTGGAGCCTTAGTTTTTAACCCGGAGAAAGAACGGATTGAAGCTTACCTTTCCAAAACTGTGGTAATGGCCACCGGAGGTATGGGCAACCTGTTTGAACGCAACACCAATTCTGATGTGGCCACTGGAGACGGGACAGCCATGGCTTACCGGGCCGGGGCAGAAGTGATGGATCTGGAGTTTTTTCAGTTCCACCCGACGGTGTTCTATACACCTGAGGGGAAGGCCTTTTTAATTTCTGAGGCGGTTCGCGGTGCCGGGGGAATCTTGCGCAATGAAGAAGAAGAACAATTTATGATACAATACCATCCCCTGGCAGATCTGGGCCCCCGGGATGTGGTTACCCGGGCCATGGTCAGTGTGATGAGGAAGACCAAAACCAAAAGTATTTATTTGGATTTAAGGCACATGGGGGAAGATTATATTAAGAGGCGCTTTCCTAACATATACTGTACTCTTAAGGATTATAATATTGATATAACCAAAGATTTGATTCCGGTGGTTCCGGCGGCTCACTATACCATGGGTGGAGTAAAAACCGATGTTAATGGTGAGACCAACATTAAGGGGCTGTTTGTTACTGGAGAAGCAGCCTGTAACGGAGTGAATGGAGCGAATCGGTTGGCCAGCAATTCTCTGCTGGAGGGCCTGGTTTTTGGGGACCGGGTGGTAAGAAAAGCGAAGAGCGAGACGGGGTTTTCCTTTAACTCTTCTTCCGTAAAGATTCAGGCCTGGGAAGCGGGGGATTCAGCAGGGATTGAGATTTCAGGCACCAGGGATATGCTGAGAAAGGTAATGTTTGGCAGGGTTGGAATTATTCGCTCATATGAATCCCTGGATGCAGCCTTACAATTTATCAATCAACAGGAACCCCTGTTTAGGCACAATGTATTACAAAAAGAAAGCTTTGAACTGAAAAATATGCTTATAGCTGCTGAACTAATGGCGAAGGCAGCCCTGATGCGGAAGGAAAGCAGAGGCGGTCATTTCAGACAGGACTTCCCAGCTCAGAATAATAAATGGCGGGGTCATTTAGTTTTTTCACTGTCCAAAGAAAGAAAGGAGGAAGTGAATTGGATAGGAACCATGTGGTAAGGGAAATTGTCATTAAAGCGTTGAAAGAGGACATCGGTAAGGGAGACATTACTACCGAAAGTATTTTTACCCAGCATCACAACAGCAGGGGTCAGGTCATGGCCAAAGAGAAAGGCATTATTGCCGGCCTGGAGGTGGCCAGAATGGTCTTCAGCCTGGTTGACCCTGGGGTGAAGCTGATTAATAAGATGCCTGATGGAGAAGAGATTAAGGAGGTCCCTAAGGTGGTGGCAGAAGTGGAGGGCCCGACCCGGGGGATTCTACAGGGGGAAAGGGTAGCCCTGAATTTTATTCAGAGGCTTTCGGGGATTGCTACCCAGACCAGAAAATATGTGGATGCAGTTAAAGATTATCCGGTAAGAATTACGGATACCCGTAAAACTACTCCGGGGTTGAGAATCTTAGAGAAGTATGCGGTTACCGTAGGGGGCGGTATAAACCATCGTTTCGGGCTGTACGATACCCCAATGATAAAAGATAATCATATTGTAGCTGCGGGAAGTATTCGGGAAGCCGTTAAAAAAGTCAGGGAGAAGGCTCCCTTTACGGTTAAAATTGAGGTAGAGGCCAGCAGTCTGGAGCAGGTACATGAAGCCCTGGAGGAGAAGGTGGATATTATTATGCTGGATAATATGTCCCTGGAGATGATTAAGGAAGCGGTTGCCATAGTAAATGGCCGGGCATTGGTGGAAGCCTCCGGAGGGATTACCTTAAAAAATATTAACGAGGTCGCAGCTTTAGGAGTAAACTATATCTCCGTAGGAGAACTTACTCATAACATAAAGTCCCTGGATATAAGCATGGATTTATAGTATCCCTGGAATATGTTTATAAGCCGGCTGCTCGTGGGCTTTTATTTTTATTGCTGAGGTTCTCAATAGCAGAACTCAAAGTCCACACGGCCCACTTAGTTAAAAAATATAATACATTTATCAAGAAAAAAATACCTAAATTTACAAAAATATAAAAAAGAAAAGTGAGTAATTTAGGAATAATTGAGGGATAATTGAGGGGACAGCTTACTTAATTACGATACAATAAAAATAAATGAACCAAAAAGTGTAATTATCATAATTAAGTAAGCTGTCCCCATAATACCTTAGGGGAACTTACCCTAAAATAAAATTTTTTTTAAGTATATTATTATTCAAACGGGGCAATATAATATCAGAGTCCGCGACAGCAAGTTACTTTCAGCGCTTTTAGCTGACGCTTGAGCCTCCTGGGAGTGACTTTCAGGCCTCTGACTATTCTATACTATATAGTCCCTGGAATATTAAGCCGGCTGCTCGCGGGCTTTTATTTTGTTGCGGAGGTTCTCCATAGCAGAACTCAAAGTCCACACAGTACAAATTAAGAAATTAAGGG
>PWJM01000004.1 GCA_003560915.1 Syntrophomonadaceae bacterium | reverse complement strand
TACCAAGAAGATCTGAACGATCTGCAGCCCTTAACTATAGGCACCATGCTTATGATGTTATTAATCAACGGTTAGACATGGTTGCATCAATAGTAAGTGGTTTCATACAACAACAGGGGTATACTGTACTTCCTGTTCCAGCATCAAAACAAATTGATGACGAACGAATTTGTGCCTCTTTTTCCCATAAAATGGGAGCAAGTCTATCAGGACTGGGGTGGATAGGTAAGAGTTGCTTATTAATTACGCCTGATAGTGGACCTCGAGTAAGGTGGGTATCAATTTTGACAGATGCTCCAATTGAACCAACAGGACAACTCATGGAAGAGCAATGTGGCGATTGTTCGGCTTGCGTAGATGTATGTCCAATGAAAGCATTTACTGGTAAACCCTTTCACAAAGAAGAGCCTCGAGAAGTAAGATATGACGCTAGAAAGTGTGAAAAATATTTTGAAAAAATGAAGGCAAAGGGCCAGATAGACGTTTGTGGAATGTGTTTATATGTTTGCCCATATGGGAGGAAATAAGAAACTAATAGCAGTTTTAATTCTTCTGCTAATTCTTACTTGGACATATTGTCTATTCGTTTGTGATTCAATGATCTCACACCCTCAAAATATGTTTTAAGCTTACAATAGTGTTTTATCAATCAATTTTAAAAAACCGAGAGGATTATTTTGATGTCTTGGTCTATTTTGAGCCTTACTCTCCGGGGGTAGTAGTTTTTGTTCCTGTTATGAATAAATTTGTCTGGCGGTTTCGCTGGCAGCCAGGACTGCCTTGCGCAGAAAGTCCTGGGCGATGCGCAGCCTGGACTGTTTTAAAGCGTAACGCTTGGTCTTGTCTGAATCAATCGGTTCGTACATATAGGTATCCATGGTAACCTCAACCTGGATAACATGGACGTGATTGTCGGGATCGCTGTGCATTCTCGTAATAAAGCCGCCTGCATATGGATCGTTTTTGGCTAAAGTCAGCCCCAGACCGGAACGTTTTATACCATGCTTCAGTGAATCGACGAAGGCCTTGATCATGTCCGGGTGGGCGGAAGTGTCATCGAGAGTCCCGACCACAATGTTCTCCCGCTCCTCTCCCTCGTCGTGAACCCGGCCCAACCCAATGGAAGACATTGAGTGGGCGTCAATCAGAAGGGCGTAACCTTGCTCCCGCTTGAGGTTTTCCATCAGCGAGGCCAGGATACGGTGATAAAGATCATAGTATATTAAGATTTTTTCTTCCTCGGCTTTGTTGTATTCTTTTTGCAGGACGAGTTCATCTTCAATGCTGTAATATTCTGTCGGAGGGTTGCCCAGGTGTTTGGGCAGATATTTCGATTCAGAGCCTTCCCTGCTGCGGTTCATATCTACAAAAAACGGGGCTAACCGCGATATCACCTGTAACCCCCCGATAGACTCATAAAGGATATCGCTGAAAAGGTCAATTTCCAGGAGTGATTTTGCATCAATTTCAAAGTGCTCTTTATACCTGGTCGGCACTAAAACACCTGAATGGGGGATAGAAAGAATGAATTCCGGGTTTTGGGGGCGGAATTCAATTAAGTCCCTCATTGAAAGATTATATTTTTCATCACTGAACACATCCAGCACTTCAACAGGTTCTGTGTACCCGTTATAGAGATAGTAAATATCTTCCCATCTGGCTGCAGGCTCTGCCTTGATCACCTGGGGACCGGGGGATACGGCTATCTCCATGCCCAGTATTTCACGCTCCAGGCGATCCATTACTATTGTGCCCAGTGATATACCATACAGGTCAAGCAGCCCCTTGCCTCCGGGGAGAGCATTTACTTCAAGCACCTTGCCTGATTGCAGCATATCTACTGAGAGCAGACGGCATTCCGGGAAAGCTGCCTGTGCTGCCAGGGCGATCTGTTCCTGTTCTTCAGTTAAGGTATAGGTTAATTGTGTAGCTCCCAGGCTGAAGTTGGTTTTCCATTCGCCTGCTGCTGACTCGCGAAGAATGGTCGCGATAAGGTCGCCGTCAAAAAAAGTTACTACCAGGTCGCCCTCATTAACCTCCGGGCAATATTCCTGCACAATGATATGATCATAGTTACTTATATACATTTTTAAAACTTCATGCAGCTAGGGGTCATCAAATTCTATCCTATGCACGCCGTGTCCGCAGCCATAGCCAAAGCGGTCTTTCAACACAAAAAAACCTTCTTTTTTTGGCAGTTTTTTTAATGCGGCCAGGGCTTGATCCAGGGTCTCTGCGACATAGGTGATCGGCTGGGGCAAATCCGGTACCCGCCTGTTCAGTTCAAACTTATCGGTTGTTGAAAGGGTTGCATCCAGGGTTTCAATGAGCTTGTTTCCTGTCTCCAGGAGACGGATAATGTCTAGGTTGGGAGTGTCGATATTTCTGACGTCATCCGCCCGAAAAAA
Source organism: Syntrophomonadaceae bacterium (assembly GCA_003560915.1). Taxonomy (GTDB): domain Bacteria; phylum Bacillota; class Dethiobacteria; order SKNC01; family SKNC01; genus Contubernalis. The sequence continues at coordinate 6,839 of PWJM01000004.1, read as the reverse complement.
ACAGAGGTCAAGATCATCTAATGCTACGGGTCGTTCATCAACCTTACTTAACAGGGGATAACAGTTTAGCGGATCACTGTGCCAGCTGTCCGGAAGGGCTAAAACAGAGGCCTTGGCGTAAGCTTTCCCTTCGTGGTAAAAAAGGTCCTGCATACTGAAATGGTAGAGAAAATAGCCCCGTGCCGCGCAAACGCTTAAAATTTGATTTGCCCCGGAATTATATAGATCTACTTCCAGATTGCTGTAGCTTAGCCTTTCGCTTTCAAATGCAACAGTAAGTAAACGTTTGTTATTATTCCTTTCCCACTCCAGCCTAAGATTTAGTTTCAATTTAAATTCCACGTCAAATCAAAAATTCCTTTTTTTGAGGGAATCTAGTACTCAGAATGAACCGTTACCGAAGCCACTGGAGCTTCGGGAGCTGATTACCTCCCAACCCTTCGTCACTGTAAAAAATGACATGACAAAAAACGTTACTAAAGGCATCTACAATACTGCATACTTTAATTACAATAATGGGGTAGAACGTAAAAAGCCCCTTAATGAGGGACTTAATAGTTTTCGTTTGTTTGTTATTTTTGTCAAGAACCGCATAAAGAAAGTAGGGGCAGAGCCCCTACTTAAGTGTTAATATTATTTGACTATAAATAATCGTATAATAAAATTACATACCTGGATGACAGACACCGCACTCAATGATGTCCACTTCGGCACCATGCCCCATCCCTATGTGACAAGCCCCACACTCCATACTTTCATGAAGCTTATGTGTTTGGTCCTCCTTAACATTTTGGTGGCACTGCAGACAGCTCTCTTTGTTCACATGCACATCCATGGCCTCAATATCTGCCCGGGTAATGTCCTGGGTCAAATGTACATACAACTCTTTAAGTCCGTTGGCTTTGGCCATTAAATACCCAATCATGCCCGGGTCAGCATGGCAGTCCAAACACTTGGCAGCACTGTAATGCTCTGACTCCTCCCATGATTCCCTTGACTCAGCCATGTAATGACAGGAACCACAGAAACTCGGTGTGCTGGTAAATTGTAAAGCTGCAACGTTAACCACAATTAATAAGATAACAATAGCAATAATGATAATAAATTTTTTGCTCAACTAAGCTCCCCTCCTTTCTTTAAAAATGACTATTCCTCCTTTAAATATTAAAACACATTTTTTATATGTATTCATATAAACTCAAAAATATTTTAACACAATTAAACAGAAATAAATAGCGCTTAATAAAAATTTTAAACTTCTTTAAACACTCTATACAGCTCCCTAGTTTACTAAACCATAAACTATTTCTATATGGAACCGTAATAATCCTTCTTTAATTAAAAATAATTATTTGGAATTCACAAGCTAGAGTTATTCATTTTCCTCCCCACGCTTCTGATAAGGGACAGGGATATACTGAACCGAGGGCCTTCTCCGGGGAAACTGGGGGTAAAGTTCCATCAAAGCATAAACCTCCCGGGGCATTTCATAGGAAATATCCAACCCCATGGCTTCCAACTCTTCTCCGGTAATGGGATAATCATGGGTCCAACGGCCCTCTGTAAATATCTGAGCCAATTCTTCAGCTTTTTCCTCTGGAATATTTCTGCTCTTCAAAATATAACTTACACTGCTTTTAACCTGTCTCATGGCTTTCTGGGCCACATCAGCCCAAATTAAGGTTTTATCATCTACTTCGTTAATGTCTTTTTTCTCTACCACTTTCAAAATAGAAACCGCCGGGTATGTTCCCAACTGAGGGTCTATAGGCCCCAGCACCGCATTTTGATCCAACACAATTTGATCAGCGGCCAGGGCTAGCAGAGTACCACCGGACATGGCATAGTGGGGGACAAATACCGTCACTTTCCCTGGATGTTTCAAGATAGCCAGGGCAATCTGTTCCGCTGCCAAAACCAACCCCCCGGGAGTATGAAGAATCAGGTCTATAGGTACTTCATCGGGGGTAAATCTGATGGCACGGAGAATTTCTTCTGAATCTTCAATATTTATATAGCGGGTTATAGGAATCCCCAAAAGGTTAAAAGATTCCTGCCGATGTATCAAGGTAATGGCCCTGGATTTTCTACTCTTTTCTATTTTTTCCAGCATTCTAAATCGCAGAGAGGCTATTCTCCACTGCTTGATGGTAGGAACCAAGGCAAATATTATAAAAATCAGCCAGAACACATTTGAAAATTGCATGTGGTACTCCCTTTTATTTTTTTTAGCTTTTCCTCTTGGTTAAAAAAAAATACTTACTCAGGATTATTTAAGGAATTATTTTCCTCAAAGCATACTCAATAATTCCTTCAGCTCCAGCCTCTTTTAACTTGTGGATGAGTTCCCGGACTTTCTTTTCGTCAATTACCGTTTCAATAGCTACCCACTCTTCATCATTTAAGTGGGAAATGGTAGGTTTCCTCAAAGCCGGAAGCAGGGCTAAAACTGCATCCAGGTTGCCCTTACTAACATTCATCTTCAACCCTACCTTCTCTTCAGCCAAAAGGGCTCCTTTCAGCAGGGTAACCATATCCTCAATTTTTTTCCTCTTCCAGTTGTCTTCCCAGCTCTCTTTGTTGGCGATTACCCGGGTTGTAGACTCCAGTATAGTATCTATAATCCTCAGGTTATTGGCTTTAAGGGAACGGCCGGTTTCAGTAAGTTCGGCTATGGCATCCGCCAGTTTGGGAGGTTTAACCTCGGTGGCGCCCCAGGAGAATTACACCCGGGCACTCACTCCATGCTTCTTAAGGTAATCAAGGGTTGATTGCACCATTTCCGTAGCAATTTTTTTGCCTTCCAGGTCTTTCACTTCTTTAATATCGGAGTCATTGGGAACCGCAATGACCAGTTTGATGGGTTTTAAACCCTGCTTTGAGTAAATAAGCTCGGCCACCTCCACCACATCGGATCGGGTTTCGGTAATCCAGTCCTTACCCGTCAAACCAGTATCCAGCACCCCATCCTGGACATACTTGGGAATTTCTTGTGCCCTGATCAGAGTACATTCGATTTCCTCATCATCTATGGAAGGAAAATAAGACCTTTCTCCAACAAATATGTTAAAACCAGCTTTTTTGAACATCTCCATGGTAGCTTTTTGCAGGCTTCCCGCCGGGAGGCCCAATTTTAAATTGTTCATTTGCACCTCTTCCTTTCTCGGTAATAATTAGCATGTTAGCTGAACTTTCTAACCATTCCCAGCTTCAAAAATAAAACTCCCTGTAAAGACAGGGGTTCCAGGGTCTTTTAATTACTATAGTATATCACAAAATAAAATTATGTAAATATCCAGATAATAAAATTAAATAGGTTGAGATACCGGAGAGTTAACTATATAATAATAACTATAAGTTATTTTTTTCTCTAACTTATCCTGCAGCATATAACCCATATTTAAAAGGAGGAGTTTTTCTATGGAAAGAGTATTTAACTTTAATCCCGGACCGGCCACTCTGCCTTTACCCGTTCTGGAAAAAGCACAAAGTGAACTTCTTAATTACAAAGGTACCGGAATGTCTGTCATGGAGGTAAGCCACCGTTCAAAAGAGTTTGAAGCCATCGTAAACGATGCGGAATCTCTTTTGAAAGAACTGCTTCAAATGTCTGATGACTATAAAGTTCTGTTCCTGCAGGGTGGAGCCAGTACCCAATTTGCCATGGTCCCATTAACCTTTTTGAAAGAAGGGGAAACGGCAGACTATATTACCACCGGAAGTTTCGCAGAAAAAGCTTATAAAGAAGCTGTGAAAATTGGACAGGTACATATCGCCGCCAACACCAAGGATACCAATCATAACCGCATTCCCTCTGCTGAGGAAATCAAATTCAGCCCTTCTCCATGTTATGTCCATATCACTTCCAACAATACCATTTTCGGCACCCAATGGAAAGATTATTCCGTCTTTAATAACTTGGACCTGATAGCAGATATGTCCAGTGATATACTGTGCGGCCCTCTGGATGTTTCCAAATTTGCCTTAATTTATGCCGGCGCCCAAAAGAATCTGGGTCCCTCTGGAGTCACTGTAGTAATTATACGAAAAGATTTGTTAGAAAAAATACCCTCTGCCCTGCCCTCTATGTTCAGATACGACCTGCATGCAGAAAATAATTCCCTTTATAACACTCCCCCTTCCTTTTCCATCTACATGGTTAACCTGGTCCTGGAATGGCTAAAAGGACAGGGAGGCCTGGCCAAAGTCAAAGAAATTAATGAAAACAAATCTGCCCTTATTTATGAAGCCATCGACCAGAGTGAAGGTTTTTATCGTGGCCATGCTGAAAAAGAGTTTCGCTCCATTATGAACGTAACCTTCCGTCTTCCTGAAGAAGAGATGGAAAAGAAATTCCTGGCAGAAGCTGCCTCTAAAGGGCTGGTAAACTTGAAAGGCCACCGTTCCGTGGGGGGAATCCGGGCTTCTATTTATAACGCCATGCCGGTGGAAGGCTGCGAAAAACTGGCCGCATTTATGAAGGAGTTTAAAAAGAATCAGTAAGCTTTCTGAAGAAATATCAAACTTTTTGATATTTCTTCTTTCCTTACGGGATAAATTATAATACAATATACACAATAATTTTTTCTACGGAGGTGCAGGTGTAAATGTTATCCAAAAAGGCTTTGAATATCAGCCCGTCCCCGACACTGGCCATCAGCGCTAAGGAAAAGCAGATGAAAAGTGAAGGGATTGATGTTATCGGTTTTGGCGCCGGTGAACCGGATTTTGACACCCCGGACCATATTAAGGAAGCAGCCGTAAAATCCATATGGGACGGCTTCACCAAGTATACCCCGGCAGCAGGAATCCCTGACTTGAAAAAGATCATTTGTGAAAAGTTTAAGAATGATAATGGCCTGGAATTCAGTCCCAATCAAATTGTAATAAGCAATGGGGCTAAACACTCCCTGGATAATATTTTCGCTGCCCTGTTAGACCCCGGTGATGAAGTAATCATCCCGGCACCGTACTGGGTAAGCTACCCGGAAATGGTGAAACTCAATGATGGAGTGCCTGTTTATATTGAAACAGACAGCGCCTCCTGCTTTAAGGTAACCCTGGAACAGCTGAAAAATACACTGACTCCCAAAACCAAAGCCCTGATTCTCAACAGCCCCAGCAACCCTACCGGCCAGGTTTACTCCCGGGAAGAGCTAGAATTTGTTGCTAATTTTGCAGTTGAAAACAACGTTTTAGTAATTTCTGATGAGGTCTATGAGAAAATTATTTATGACCAGGTAGAACATATCAGCATTGCTTCCCTGGGACCCGAAATAAAAAACCTTACCATTGTTGTCAACGCTGTTTCCAAAACCTATTCTATGACCGGTTGGAGAATTGGTTATGCAGCTGCACCCGTAGAGTTAGCAACAGCCATGGGAGATATTCAAAGCCATCTTACTTCAAACCCCAATTCCATTGCTCAGAAAGCTGCCATGGCAGCCATTACCGGATCCCAAGACGATGTTGAGGTTATGCGAAAAGCATTTCTAGAGCGGCGGGACTTCATGGTGAGCAGGGTAAAAGAGATCCCCCATTTAGACTGCCTAATTCCCTCGGGTTCTTTTTACCTCTTTATAGAAGTGGGAGATACTTTTGGTAAAAACTTCCGTGGGAAAGTGATTCAAAATGTAGACGATTTTGCGGACCACCTCTTGACAGGATATCAAGTAGCCCTGGTTCCGGGTTCCGGGTTCGGATCTCCGGACTGTGTCAGGCTTTCTTTTGCCACTTCCATGGAAAATATTCAGGAAGGCCTTAAGAGGATTGAAGCTTTTGCCAGAGAACTTAGTTAAGTTAAACTTATTTTGTCCCAGCAACTAAAATGATAATTTAAAAATATTTAAATACTTCGGGAAGGCAAAGAAAAAAAATGCCTTCCCTTTCTTATTTCGTTCTGCTTCAGTTATGGACGACTCAGATCCATTCCCATAAAGCTGTAAATCCAGATTCTTCATTTCCTGCATAAATATTTATTATTTTTAGTTTACATAATATTATTTACTTTTCTATTAATTCCAGTTACATTGATTATAGATTATTTACTGAAATGGAGTGTGATTACCATGCCTATGATTTTGACTGCATTACTAATTCTATTGGCGCGTATTATTGATGTATCACTGGGGACCATTCGAATTCTACTGCTGATGCAGGGAAGTAGGCTTTACGCTGCACTTATCGGTTTTTTTGAGTGCTTAATATATATCTTTATTTTAGGGACTGTTGTTCAGCATCTTGACAATCCTCTAAACCTGATCTTTTATTCACTGGGATTTGCCTTAGGCAACTATATCGGAAGCCTGTTTGAAGAAAAAATTGCTTTAGGGCATGTAACTGTCCAGTTAATATCAAAGAATTGTTCTCATTTATTATTACAGGAAATTCGCAGCATGGGTTTTGGAATAACCAACTGGAACGGGTATGGAAAAGATCAAATGGAAAGGTGCCTTTTACACATATTGATAAAGAGAAAATATCTCCCTGTTTTGTTGAAGCACATCGAAATAATTGACCCGGAATGTTTTATTACCGTCTTAGATGCGAAAAAGATTTCCGGAGGGTTTTTCGGCCAGGATACCTTTAAACAAAATTCAACTCCTTATACAAAAAGGTCATTCGCTTTTAATATGGTAAAAGCAAAAAAAGCATAACTTTACTAAATATACAAAAGAGGTTTTCTTAATTCCAAGAAAACCTCTTTTTTGTCCTCTTTTTAAATTAATAAGAAAAAATAAGATTAAAACTTAATATAGTTACCCCGTTTATGCAGGGGAAAAACCCTGTATATCCCACCATTCTTCCCTGGCCATTTCATACATTTTTTCCAGGGAATC
>PWJM01000122.1 GCA_003560915.1 Syntrophomonadaceae bacterium | reverse complement strand
TATTAACCCGTAGGCCTGCCAAACTCGGAGTTATTTAATTTTCATCCTTATTATAATACATAGTTAAAAATAATGTCAACACAGACCCAGCGAAAATTAGTTTTAATCAGCTTCTTGGGAGATATTGTTTTTATATGCCTCAAACTTTTCCATGATTTCCGGGTGATCTTCGATAAAATTCACGAAGCGGTTTATTACCTGAAAGGATTCCCAGCTGACGTAGTGCTCCATCTGCTCCACTTCTTTCTGGACATATTCTTTGATACCCAAAAGAATTAAAAACTTTTCCAGGGTATTATGGCGTTCCAGAAAAAAACTTCCAAGCCGTTTACCCTCCTCCGTCAGCTGAATCATCCCATATTTTTCATAATCCAGAAGGTTTTTTTCATGCAGCTTTTTCATCATTCGGGTCACAGAAGGAGGCTGAACGTTCAACTTAGCCGCCAGGTCATTGACCCGGGTATATCCGTTTGTTATGCTCAAACGGTATATCATTTCGATGTAGTCCTCCATGCTGGGGGTCAGGGTGTCCTTATCTGCTGATATTTCATAACCCCTGGCTGTATAAAATTCCTCTTTTTTGTCGCTCATTGGCTATCCTCCTTTAGCAATTAATATGCTAAAAAATAATTAATCATGTCTACAGGTTTTTACAGGTAGACAAACACCAAAAATATCTTCCCCTAATATACTGATTTTAGTTAAAGTTTAGCCGGGGTTAACATTTTTTCTCGCCGCTATTTTGAAAATACAGAAATTGAAGGAGGCAGTAATCAAATGGGAATTAACGTAAGAGTAAACAATTTAGCCGTTTCTTACAATGGAGTAAAAGTCTTTGAAAACATTACTTTTTCCGTGGAATCCGGTCAGCTGGTGGGCATTATCGGGCCTAACGGGGCTGGTAAATCCACCCTTTTGAAATCTATCTTGGGCTTGATGTCCATTGACCGGGGAGAAGTTGAAATTCTAGATGGCTCTATAAGCAAAGCCCGAAGAAAAATCGCTTATGTCCCTCAAAGGAATGACATCAACCTGGATTTTCCCGTTTCTGTGGAAGATGTGGTTATGATGGGGCGCTTTCCCCATCTGACCTGGTGGGGGCTTCCCAGAAGAAAAGACCGGGAGGTGGTAACAGAGAGCTTAAAAGAGGTGGGAATGATCGGATATCGTCACCGACAGATCGGTCAGCTTTCCGGAGGGCAGCTGCAGAGGGTTTTTTTAGCCAGGGCCCTTGCCCAGGAGGCGGAATTATTTTTTCTGGATGAACCCTTTGCAGGGATTGATATTTCTTCAGAGACCATGATAATGGATCTCTTACGGGGTTTACGGAATCAGGGTAAGAGCATTTTTGTAGTACATCATGATTTGAACAAAGCTGAAACCTACTTTGATACACTGGTTCTTTTGAAGAATCGATTGATCGCCTTCGGCAGCAGAGAAGAGGTATTCCGGGAGGAAACCCTCAAGGAGGCGTACGAAGGTAGGGTATCCACGTTTGCCGGTTCAGATAAACTGATGGTGGTGAATGGGTAATGGATAGCCTGTATTTTTTTATGGATTCTTTAGTCAAATATGGATATCTGCAGAATGCCATGATTGCCGGGGTAATGGTGGGAACTGTATGTGGGTTTATCGGTTGTTTTATTATCTTGAGAGGAATGGCCCTGATGGGAGATGCAATTTCCCATGCTGTCCTTCCTGGAGTAGCCATAGCTTATCTCATGGGATTTAGCATTTTCATCGGAGCGGTTATCACCGGAGTGCTGACCTCTCTAGGGATTGGCTATATATCGCAAAACAGCAAGCTGAAGGATGACACTGCCATCGGCCTAATGTTTACCGCAGCCTTCGCTTTAGGGGTAGTGTTGATTACACTGCAGAGGGGAACCGGTGTGGATCTATGGCATATATTGTTCGGCAATGTCCTGGCAGTCTCCCGGGAAGACCTCTGGTTGATATTTTTTATTGGCCTCCTGGTGGTGGTTTCTATCTTTCTCTTTTACAAGCAGATACTCCTAAGCACTTTCGACCCGGTTATGGCTCGAGCCGTTGGTATTCCTACAAATGCCATTCACTACCTGATGATGCTCCTTCTCTCACTGGTTACCGTTGCTTCCCTGAAAACAGTAGGGATCGTCCTGGTGGTGGCCATGTTTATCGCTCCGGGTGCCACAGCTTACCTGCTCACTGAGCGGTTACCCTCCATGCTGGGACTATCAGCAGTATTTGGAGTATTCTCCGCCGTGACAGGAGTGTATCTTTCGTTCATTTACGATGTGGCCACAGGGGCCTCCATTGTTCTGGTGGCTTCATTCCTTTTCGCCTTAAGCTTCTTCCTGTCACCAAAACAGGGTATCTTGGTACAGAAATATCGTTTATGGAAGGCAGGTGTTTAATGTAGAGAAAGGATTAATAATTTAAAAATTAGGATGAGGGTTTAGCAGCAGTATTAATAGAGAAATCTAAAACACGTTTTTGTAATCAATAAAATGTAAAAATTATTATTGGAGGTTTGAAAATATGTTAAAAAAGAATTCCTTTGGATTTTTACTTTGCCTTTTATTACTTATATTTTCATTGGGCCTTGTGGGCTGTAGAGGGCCTGCGGCACAGGAGGCCGAAGGAGAAATGGATGGCTTGAACATTGTTGCCAGTTTTTCTATACTGGCCGATGTTGTGGAAAATATAACGGGAGAACGATGCAAAGTGGAGTATCTTGTACCCATTGGGGAAAACCCGGAGGATTATGAATTACTGCCGGGTGAAATGCGAATGGCCAGTGATGCTGACGTTATCTTTATTAATGGTATGAATTTGGAGGGGGCTATGGAGGGAGCTTTAGATAGGTCCACGGGAACCCCTTTAATAACCCTTACAGAAGGAATTAAGCCCATTCCATTGGAAGGAGATGACGCTCCGGACCCCCACGCCTGGTTGGATGCCGGTTTGATGAAAAAATATGTGGATAATATTTTAACTTCTCTGTTAGAAATGGATCCTGCCGGGGAAGAAGTTTACCGCCAAAATGCAGAGAAATATTTGCTCCGGTTGGAGGAATTGGATACCTGGATTCGGGATGAAGTGAGCAGGATTCCGGAAAAAAACAGGGTCATCGTGGTCAGCGAAAACGCTTACAAGTACTACGGTGAGGCTTACGGGTTACAAACAGAGGGAATCTGGGAATTAAACTCCCATGAGGAGGGTACCCCCCAACAGATTTCCCGGGTAGTAGAAGTGGTCCAGGGAAATAATATCCCTTCGCTATTTGTTGAAACCACTGTGGACCGAAGGTATATGGAAACAGTTTCTCGGGAGACAGGGGTTCCTATTACCGGGGAGGTTTACACCGATGCTCTGGGACCGTCAGGCAGCGGGGCTGAAACCTATATTCAAATGATGGAATACAACACCCTTGTTTTTTTGGAAGGATTAAAGCAATAAAAAAGGCCGGGCAGTTTCCAAGGAAACTGCCCGGCCTTTTTTATTTTTACTCGGTATTTCCTGCTTCCTCTTCTTGTATGCCATCAGTGATTGCCTGATTGACTTCCTTCATAAGCTCGTTTAAATCCTGCTGAGCCGTTACCAGTTCTTTTAAGGTGTTGTTTTCGTGCATCTCTTTTCTCATATTTTCAAACTTATCCATTTGCTCCTGTTCCGGCGGCATACCCATTCTCTGTGCTGATTCAAGCTGCTGCTGTACCTCCTGAACATTCTTAATTATTTCCTGGGCTGCCGGGTCTTGAGAAAGAATGTCTTCCTTCTTCTTAAGTTCCTGAAATTCAGAACTGTTTCTAATAGCCTTACCCAGGTCCTTAGCTTTTTCCATTAAAACCAAAAAAATTCCCTCCTATCTGTTAAAAACAGCTTATTTCTTACTATCTTCTTGATATGCATAGATTATCCTTTCCAAAAGGGGAAAAAAATATAAATTAGTTTGACATTCCAATGTTAAAAATTTTACAAAGGATAAAATCTAAATCCCCTACAGGAAAAAAAATAAAAAAAGCTGATGAATGACAAACAATCACCAGCTTATTTAAAAATAAACGATAGACTATAATTACAGCATAGTGTAACCATAACACCCCCGTGTTACTTTTTTTGTATAGCCTCAACAGGGCAACCTTCCAGCGCCTCCAGGGAACAATCAATTTCTTCTTCAGGCAGTTCCGACACCTGGACATCGGCTTTATCTTCATCGTTCCAATCAAATACTTCCGGACAGATTTCAACACACAAACCGCAGCTTATACATAAATCCTGGTCAACTATTAGTTCCACTTATAACCCCTCCATCTATTAATTACTTGTTTATTCATTTCCATATTATAGTCAAATAATACAATGGATTAATTAACAAGGGTTATAATTACTGTTTTTGTATAAGTCAACCCCCTTCTTTAGTCTTCTTCGTCCTCCTCTTCCTCTTCCGCTTCTGAATCAGATTCTTTTTCGGGAATGTATTGATATGGTTCGTCAACGTTAATATCATAGCTTTGGCCATCGGTAGTGATAATTATAGTACCGTGAACGCTGGTCATGTATATATCCACATCGGCATTGGCTAACCTGGCCAGAGTCTCCGGGTGAGGAAACTCATATTCTTTATTTTCCCCAACCATAATGACGGCAGCTTCTGGTTTGACAGCGTTTAAAAAAGATTCCGTCGTACTGGTACTGCTTCCATAATGCCCGACTTTTAGGATTGTACTCCTAAGATTATATCTCCTGTTCAGCATACTTTTTTCACCGGCTTCTTCTGCATTTCCGGTGAATAAAAAACTGACTTTGCCAAATGTAAGTTTTATAACAATAGAAGAGTCATTGAGATTAGAACTGGACACTGATGCCGGGTGCATTACCTGCATGGAGACCCCACTTCCCAGATGTCTGGCCATGCCGGCTCGTCCTTCAGTATACTTAATTTCTTTTTTATCTATTACTTTCAAGTAGTCTTCAAATGTCTTTGTGGTGTGGACTGCCCCGGAATCTATTACTTCTTTGACAGGGATGGCTTCCATGACATTGATTAAGCCCCCAATATGATCGGCATGGGGGTGGGTGCCAATAACCAGGTGAAGCTCATCTACTTCCTGTTCTTCCAGATAATTTAAGACTGTGTTTCCCCGCTCTCCCCCGTCTATCAGAATATTATGAGAAGGCGTTTCAATGAATATGGCGTCTCCCTGCCCGACATCAATAAAGTGGACCTTTAAATGTCCGGCATAAGACGGGTCTGAAGTCCCTGGTTCAGTGACTACTGGAGATTCCTCTCTGCCCAGAACCCTATCTACCAGAGAGTCAAGAATATCTCCAGGATTAATACTGTTACAACCTGGTACAAACAAAAAAATTAGTATAAATAATAAAACAAATGTTAACTTTTTTTTCATTATTCCCTCCTAATAATTTAAAAAATATAGTAATGAACCTTTGCATTACAGGCAATCTAAAAGTAGTGTGATAAAAAGTCTAATAGGTTAAGTGTTACAAACCAGCAGGAATCAATTATTTTAATTATTCTTCATTTAATGATATATTCCTTGTTAATATGTATAGTTGTGTTCCGAATAAAGTATTTTTTTGACCTTACGTAAGGTGGCGCAAAGGGAAGCTCAGGACAATCCTGGCTTAGGCTTCAGTAAAAAAGGGCATAAAAAAACCACCGACAGAATATTCCGCAGTGGATTTTAATGCAAGACGTAGAACCATTTCTTATCTGAAGAGAGGATACAATTTGTAAAGGAGATACGCTGCTAATTTGTAAACAGGGAATCCCTATTAGTTATATTTTTACAGCTGTCCCGAAAACAATAATCTCCGCCATATTGGAACCGATTTGAGCGGAAGAAAAACGGATACCGATAATAGCATTGGCTCCCAGTTGTTTTGCTTCAGAAACCATCTCTGCCACGGCAGCATCCCTGACGCTGCTGAAAAGCTCTTCGTACTCGCTGATGTCTCCTCCAAATAAATTTTTAAAGAAGGCTATAATATCTTTCCCCAGGTGTACTGCTTTTACTTTATTGCCCCTTACTATTCCCAACACCTCATAATCTGTTCTTAAATCCGTCGTGGTTAAAAGCATTTTATTCACTCCTTTAAATTATTTACATTGTTAGAACCGGTGTAACCCGGTTTTAATAAATGGTAACTCAAGCTTCTGAAAAATGTTACGGCTGCTTTTTCTCAAAGATTCTTATACCTACATAGTACATCCCCGCAGAAAGCAGGAGAACGGCCAATAAGGGTAAAAAGGGGAATTTACCCTCCAAAAAATACTCAGCAGCACTCATGTGATGAAATACTGACAGCTGACGTGTCTTTTGGAACCATCCCGGTATGGCTAAAAGTAAAAGAACAAAAGCAGAAAGTAGGCCCACCTTCACAGGTTCATCCAGTACTGTAGAAATCAAAAATGTCAGGGTAAAAATAAAGATAAATCCAATAAAGGTAATCAGGGTAGATATAAAGAGATCTCCTGCCAGCAGTTCGTAACCCATTATAACAGAAAGGATATATAAAAATACGGTAGAACCGAAAATAACCAGGCCCAGGCTTAACAACCCTGCAGAAAATTTGGTAAAATAAAGGGAACTCCTGGAAATTGGCCTGGCCAGCAGGAACTCCAGCGTTTTGGAAACCTTTTCCCCCGCAATCAGATTCATTCCCACGATAATAGCTAAAATTGTCCCCACCTGGTAAAGGTTTTTCCCATTCCACTGGCTCCAGGTATAGATGTTATAGTTGGCCAGGTATCTGTCAAATCCTTCTAACCCGGGGAGTTCAGGAATCATTGGCAGCAATTCCTTCACATATTTAAAAGTAAACGGAATCGATACCGCAGTAATGATGAAAATAATCAGGCCAATGATAATTTTCCACCGGGACTCTCTTACTTCTTTCTTAAACAACGTTATACTAAACATCATTGTCACCTCCCACATAGGCCACAAAGAGGTCCTCCAGGTTTTGGTCAATAACTTCTATCAGGAAATTGGGCATTTTTTTGCAGGCTTCAAAAATCTCTTCAAAATTGTCCTCTACGGAGATCAAATACCCGTTTCCTTCCCGCTGCACCTTCTTTATGCCCGGTTTTTCAAAAAATCCCGGGGGAGGTTCTTTTTGAAAAACCGCCCGAATAATTTTCTCCTGGGTTTTTAGCTTATCCATGGAGTCTGTTTTTACCAATCGTCCATTCTTAATGAAGGCTACCCGGTCACAAACCCTTTCCACATCACTTAAAAGGTGAGAGGAAAAGAATACGGTTTTCCCTGTCCCGACAATCTCCTTCATAATAATATTTAGGAACTGAACTCTCTTGATGGGGTCCAATCCGCTGGTAGGTTCATCCAGGATTAATAGAGAGGGATTAGGGGCCAGGGCTATAATCAGGGCCAGTTGGGACTTCATCCCTTTGGATAATGAGCTTATCTTGTTTTTCAGCGGAAGATTAAACAGCTCACTATACTTTTTCACCAATCCATCCTCCCAGGAGGGATAAAACCCCCGGCAGAAACGAATCAATTCTTCTCCGGTCATATAACCGTACATTTCCGGGACTTCAGCCATGTAGCCAATTTTAGCCCTGATGTTTAAACTGTCTTTTACAATATCTAAACCTAATACTTTCCCTTCCCCGGAGGTCGGCTTCGTAATTCCTAAAAGCATTCGTATGGTGGTGGTTTTTCCGGAGCCGTTAGGCCCCAAGAACCCAAAAACACTTCCCTCCGGTACCTGAAGATTCAGGCCATCTACGGCCTTAAAAGAATTAAACTCTTTCGTTAAGTTAATGGTTTCAACTGCCAATACCATGATTAATCCCCCTTTCTTCCTTTTACGGCGGCATCTTCGTACGCCTCCAAGAAAAGGCCCTTTAACCTTTCAAAACTAAACCCTAAATGATAAGCTTCCGTAAACAATTGCTTAACAGCATTTTTCATCAAGCCCTCTTTTTCCTTTTCTTCCATAAATATATTTCCTTTGGAAACAAAGGTCCCAACACCATGAATAATTTCTATAATTCCATCCCTTTCCAATTCCTGATAGGCTTTACTAACCGTATTAGGGTTGATGGTGAGGTCTTCTGAGAGTTCCCGTACAGAAGGAAGCTGATCTCCTGCACTAAGCAGTCCACCGGCGGCAGCATGCTTAATCTGTTTAATAATTTGCTTGTAAATAGGAACTCCGCTGCTGGGTTGGAGGTAAAAATGCAATTTCATACCTCTCCTCTCTTGCTGTACTATAACAGTGATACAGTGTGCTATAAATATACCATGCAGATTAAATAATTTCAAGTGGCCGAAGTGCAGGGAAAAAGAAAATATTTGCGGAGCAATCAGTATGATTAGTTCTCTGGTGTCAAGGGGACGGGGTTGTTGACACATTATAACCGAAAAATTATATCCCAGTTAATTCCAGTAATTCTTTATTATTTTCGAATTGACAGTTATTTACGCTTTTCTCATGGGCTGCCGCAGGATGGTTTTTAACTTTTCCGGCGCAGTCCTGCGGGCATCGCTCATGTATATTTCGTGATGTTTTCCATGAAGACTGTACCCGTTAGCTTGAATAAAATCATGAAGTTTTTTAACCGTAGGCCCTTCTTCAGCATAAGGCCCGATGTGCAGAATTTGTGCGGAAAGCCCTTCGTGATATGTTTCCAGGCGGACCTTGTCCAAAGCTGCAGGGTCTTTCTTTTTCTTCAGTTCTTCTTTAGCATCTATCAGCAGCTCAGAACTAATAAAGTCCGGCTGCATAATCATCAGGGTCCAGAGCCATTCCCCTTTTTTATCCAGAGTAAATACATCCATATCCTCTGCCCACCAGAGTCCCTGCAGGGGCATAACCACATAATCTGTGTCCAGGGGACCTTTTTTTGCCTTAAACTTTAATGTAAAGGACAGGCCATACAAGGCCTCTATGGCCTCTTGAAAACTCTTTTCCGTGTTGGGATCTCCTCTGCCATCTACCATCAGGTAGTTAATCTCCGGCACCTCCACTACACTCACTTCTTTTTTGGAGGCGGAATACAGTTCCTTTAATTCCTTCTTAAAATCTAGTTTTCCCAGGGTAACCACTCCTTTAGTTTTTCCTGTGATTCTATAATAGCACTGTTACAATATAGACGCTGGAAAAGCAATTTTTGTTCTTTTTTCAGCTACTTATATTGAACTACTCCCACTTAACCTCTTCGAGGTTTGAAGAGGGAGATTCCGGCTATCTAATACAACAGGCTTATTCTTATTATAGGCAATATCAATTAACTGGACAGCTATATTTTCGATAATCTTGACCGATTGACCGGTAGCTTTT
>PWJM01000038.1 GCA_003560915.1 Syntrophomonadaceae bacterium | reverse complement strand
CAGGAAATAAACCTCATCTGCAGCCCGGGCTATCATCTGATTTGCTTTTCCTACCACATCTCGAAAAATCCGGCCCAGGGGATATTCGGGAACCAATCCCATACCCAGCTCATTGGTTACCACAATGATATTAAATTCCTGTTTTTTCTGTTCCAGCTTGTCAGCTAAACTTTTGGCCTTCTCAATGAGCTCCCTCTCCAGCCTCTTTACCTCTTCTCCCTGGATTTCTTCTTTGCCCAGCCTTTCCATCAGAAGGTTGGTAATCCAAAAGGTGATGCAGTCTAAAAGTAACACTTCCGTCCCCTCAGGAACTTTGTCCAGAACCTTTGAAACCTCTTTGCTCTCCTCCAGAGTGGCCCAGCTTTCAGGCCTGGCTGACTGATGGTCCTTTATTCTCTGTTTTGTTTCGAAATCTAACGCCACAGCTGTAGCCAGGTACACCACTTTATGGCTGAGTTTCTCAGCCAATTTTTCTGCATATATGCTTTTTCCGCTTCTGGCACCTCCGGTAACCAGGATTAATTTATTGGACATCTTTTTTTATACTGCACCCCTCTGCTTTTATATTTGCAAGAAAAAATTTTTATTTTTTTTCATTATAACATTTGAAATACTTCACTTTTCTCAACTTTGTTTATATAAGTAATTAATTTTAATTGTCCGTTAAAGTAAGACAAGGGGACAGTTGCGTATTTACCGTTTTAAACGCTGGTGCGGCGGGCATATTGGGCGCAGGCCTCCACAAACCTGCCGGCAATAGCAGGATTGCTGTAAAAATGAAGGTGGGCATAGGAACCTAACACGTTCTTATATAAAAGGCCATCCTCTCTGTACTCCTTATTAGGAAAGCTGTATACATATTCCTTCAGGCCCTCCCGGGTAATGTCTGACCAGTGAAACTCATGCCCCCTGCTTTCTTCTTCTTTGAAGGTCAAAAAATTATCCACCTTAGTTTTCGCCAGTACATACCCCAAAGCCTGCCTTTTTCCAGTCATTACTGCATCACAGGGAAATATTCCCGTCAAAGGGTAATACCTTCCCTGAAAATCTTTAATGCCCCGGGTTAAATACATAAAGCCTCCACATTCTCCATAGATAGGCATCCCCCTTTGAGCCGCTTCCTTAACACTCTCTATCATAGAGCGGTTTTCAGACAGCTGTTTGGCAAATACTTCCGGGAATCCTCCTCCGATATATAGTCCATGACAGTCTACCGGAAGCCGGCTGTCCTTTATCAGGTTTACCTCCATCATAGATGCTCCCCGGGCCCCTAACAATTCCAGGTTTTCCGGATAATAAAAGGTGAAGGAGTCGTCCCTGGCTACTGCCAGGTTACAACGGGCGCTTTCAAAGGTTTGGGGGAGGGTAGTGCTTTCAGGAACAGGTGCAGGGGGAAATTTCTGGGCAATAGTAATCATTTCATCTAAATCTAAACACCTTTCTGCAAAAGCTGCCCAGTAGTTTAGAAAATCATGTAAGGAACTCATCTCGGAAGTAGGCACTAAACCCAGGTGCCTCTCGGGTAAAAGAACCTCCGGTTCCCGGGGGAAATAACCCATTACCGGTATATTTAGCGGCTCCACAGCTTTTTTAAGAAGATTATAATGCCTTTCCCCACCCAGGCGGTTAAATATCAAACCCGCTATGGGTACTTCAGGATCCAGGCTTTTATAACCCAGGGCGATGGCTGCTGCACTGCGGGCCATCTTAGCCCCATCTATAATTAAAAAAACTGGAGAACAGGTAATCTTGGCGATGTGGGCAGTGCTGCCCTCCTCCCGCTCAGCGGAATATCCGTCGTACAAACCCATAACTCCCTCCACCACTCCGATGCCTCCCCGGGGGATATTGCGGGCCAACACTTCCTGCACCTGGTCCCGGGACAGCATCCAACCATCCAGGTTGCGGGTCTGCCTGTCGGAAGCCAGGGTATGATAACCGGGATCGATATAGTCGGGGCCCACTTTAAAGGGCTGAACCTCTAACCCTCTCTTCCGGAGAGCCTTTATTATTCCTGCGGTTATGGTTGTTTTCCCCACCCCACTGTGAGTTCCGGCTATAATAAACCTTTTCATTTTAAAGCCCCCTTATGACCTCTGCCCCTCTGCCAGCTTTAACAGGGCGTTGGTAATGGAAACAGCCACCGGGCTGCCTCCTTTTACGCCTTTAACAGTAATAAAAGGCACTTCCTGCTGTTTTTCCAGGGCCTCTTTGGCCTCGGCGGAACCCACAAAGCCCACCGGAACACCTATAACAAAGGCCGGTTTTACTTCCTTTTTTTCTATCATATCCAGCAGAGTGAACAGGGCGGTAGGAGCATTCCCAATGGCTACAATATTCCCGTTTATTTTTTCTTTTGCCCACTGCATAGAGAAAGAAGCCCGGGTAATTTTTTCTTTTTCAGCTCCTTTTAAAACCTCCGGATGATGAATAAAACATTCTGACGTCCCCCCCAGGCCCCCTAAGATTTTCTTGTTGATCCCAACCCTGACCATCTCTACATCGGTGATTATATTTTTTCCGTCCTTAAAAAAAGCTGCCGCCTTTTCCACCGCCTGCGGGCTAAAAACCACGATTTCTGCGTAGGAAGGGTCCCCGGTAGCATGAATCACCCTTTTAACCACCTGTTTTTCCCCATAAGTAAAGGCCAAACCCTGAAGGTGCCCCTCTATAATGGACATACTTATTTCTTCAATTTTTAAGGGGTCATTGATGATATCCACTGCTAAACCCCTTCCCTGGCTTCTTTTATGCGATCCTTTACAATTTCAGCAATTCTCCGGTCCATTCCCAGTGCTTTTGCTGTAAGTATTTTCACTGAAGGATATTTTTCCTTCTCCTGCTCAAGTATTTGGGGAATATCTTCGCTCAAATGAATCCCGTTGAAAAGAAAAACAGGCATAACCGTAACCTCTTTAATCCCCTGGTCCACCTGTTCCTTCAGGGCCTCCTGCAAAGTAGGACGGCTGAACTGTAAAAAAGCACTATTTACCTTTGTAAAATCTGAACCCTCCCGGACCATCCCTACCAACTGGTCCATTACGTCATTGGCTCCGTCTCTGCGGCTGCCGTGAGCTAATAGTATGACTCCCGAATTCAACAATTTTATCCTCTCCCTTACCATGTATTATTTAGAACTTCCCGGATTAAATCATCCATCTGGCAATAAAGGTTTTCTCCGTAATCTAGATGCGGCCTTTCGATAAAAATAACCGGTATGTTTAAATCCACAGCTGCTTCAATTTTGGCTGCAGCCCCTCCTGCGGTGCCGCTATCTTTGGTAACCAGTACGCCGGCACAAAAGCTTTTTAACAGCTCCTTATTTAATTCTCTGCTGCCGGGACCCTGTAAAGCAATGATTTGAGATGGCTTAAGCCCTTTTTCCCTGCAAATTTTCAAAGATGATTCCATAGGTAAGATCCGGACTATAACCTCTATGCCATGTTTTTTGGCGTGAGAAACAAAGGGTTCAAGGTTCCTGACTCCAATGGTTAAAAAGATGGCTTTTCCACATCGGACGGCTTCCTCCGCCGCCTCTTGAAAACCTCTAACTCTCTTAATTAATTGGTTTTCAGGAAGAATCAATGGCGGCCGTTCAAATCTTAAATAATCTACCCCCCTGTCCCGGGCTGCCTCCATGGCATTTTTACTGATTTCCACTGCAAAGGGATGGCTGGCATCAATAATTTTAGTTATTTTTTTTCCCTGAATCAAATTTATAAGTCTTTGTTTATCCAGGGGCCCCTTTAACAACTCCGTATTGCTGTCATTGGCACTCATTAACAGTTCAATTCCATAGTCCGTAAGAAAGGATACGGCCATTTGTACCCCTGTGCCTTTCAACCGGTTAAACAGCTCTCTTCCCTCCGTGGTCCCCGCGATTAATAACAGCAATTCCATTCCCCTTCCCATTCCAGGGTTCTTCCATTTATTAGACAGCCCAATATTTAATGGTGACATTCTCCAAATATTTGTTGTATATTTGATGCTGTATCTCACATCAACATCTCTTTACGTTTGTAAATGATAACCTCGAGGAGTAATCAGCTGATCCCCCATTGGATAAGTCTGTGAGTTTCCCACTACCACCGTGGTAAACATATCGATATCCTGTTCCAACATATTTTCCAGGTCACTGATTATTACCTCCTGGCCCTCTCTGTAAAGATTTTTTACAATACCTACCGGAGTTTTAGGTTCCCTATAAAGAAGTAAAATTTCTTTTGCCCTTTTGATTTGTTTCTTTCGTTTTTTGCTGGCGGGATTATATAGAACCACGATATAATCTCCTGCCCCTGCAGCCTGAAGCCTTTTTTCTATGAGCTCCCAGGGGGTTAACAAGTCGCTCAAACTGACCACCGCAAAGTCATGCATTAGAGGAGCCCCCAGTACTGCTGCTGCAGCGTTGGCCGCCGTCACACCGGGGATTACCTCTATCTGAACCCCCAGAGGCAGAGCAATTTCCATCACCAGGCCGGCCATACCGTATACGCCGGGGTCACCGCTGCTTACCACAACCACTTTTTTCCCCTGCAAAGCCAGTTCCACCGCTTTTTTAGCCCTGTCCACCTCTTTCATCATTCCCGAAGAGACGGTTTCTTTTCCCTCCAATAAAGGTTGAATCAGTTCCAAATAAGTTGAATAACCGATAATTACCTCAGCCTCTGTAAGAGCCTTCCGTGCCTGAAAGGTGAGCAGAGACAAATCCCCTGGACCTATTCCCACCACCTGTATGTTTCCCCGGCTGCTGCCGTGGTCATGCCCTGATACTTTTTCTTCTTCCACAATAGTTCCTCCCTTCCCGCCCCGATCAAGGCGGCAGGTTCACAAACACAACCTACTCCAGTAATTTCTTCTACAAAAATGGACCGACTGACATCTGCTTTCAAATTTTTAATCTGATCTTTCGTTACAAATTCCAGAGGAACCTCCAGCCTGCGGGCAGCTTCCCGCAGCCCTTCTTCATTATTTTTCAGCTCTATGGAAACGATTTTCTTTAAACATAAGGGACTGAGCCCTTCCTCCTGAAAACAATGATGCACAAATTGAATCAACTGCTCTGAAGAAATACCCCTTTTACAACCCACTCCTAAAACTATATATTGGGGACGTCCCAGGACACAGTTTATACTTTCAAAAACGTTATTTGGGTATAGATTGGTGGAAATAACTAAACAGGGTTGATTTAAGGAGTCATCGCAGCCCTTGGCATTAATCTGGACATCCTGCGGCTCCCTTATTTTGTAAGGCCCTTCAAAATGTCCCTGCCCCGGGGAAAATGCCGGCGGAAGTTCAATTCCTTCCTGGACAAATACTTTGATGGGGATATCATGGGCCAGGGCCCAGTTTAATTTTTTAATGTTTTCCCTGGGCTCCAGGGCCAGTTTGTACTCCCGGGCTAACATTTCTACTGCGGGTTTGCCGCAGACATCCGTAGCCGTGGTGATAACCGCCTGTGCCCCAATTTTCTCGGCAATTTCCAAAGCAAGTTCATTGGCGCCACCCAGGTGTCCCGAAAGCAAACTGATTGTATATTTACCTTTCTCGTCCAATACCACCACCGCTGGATCATGATATTTATTATTTAAAAAAGGTGCTGCGATTCTTACTACAATTCCAACTGCCATTACGCATACCAGCGCCCGATATTTGTGAAACACAAATTCAAAAACCTCTTGAAAAGAATCTTTAAAATAAGTCCTGCCCTTCTGTAGCCCCGCCTCCCCTATCTTCGGCATTAATTTTTCCGGCAGATACAGGTCAACCTCACCCTCAGGAAAAGCCCTTTGAATTCTGGCTGCAGTCAGCTCTCCCCCCCGGGTAAGAGCTAATACGGCAATTTTCATTGTTTGGCCTCCCGAAAACCATGGGTAAATCCGGAATCATACAGCTTTGAAGGTTCTCCGCTCCCCCTGATGAAATCTCCCACCAGGATCATGGCGGTCTTTTCTATTTCTTCTTCTTTCACTCTATCAGCGATATCTGACAGATTTCCCAGGACAATTTTCTCCTCCGGCCAGGAAGCTTTGTAAATAACTGCCACCGGGGTTTCAGGGGAATATCCCTCCTGCAGCCGGCTTACCACTTCATCAATCTTTTGTACGCTTAAAAAGATGCACATGCTTCCCTGATGCCTGGAAAGCAGGGAAAGGTCTTCTTTTTGAGGAACAGGGGTCCTTCCTTCAATCCGTGTAATAATAATGCTTTGGGTGACTCCCGGTTGAGTAAACTCCCTTTTCAAGGCAGCCGCCGCCGCGGCCATGGAACTTACCCCAGGAATCACTTCGTAAGAAATGCTTTTTTGTTCCAACAGGTTAATCTGTTCCTGAATGGCCCCATAAATTGCGGGATCACCGGTGTGCAGCCTGACCACTTTTTTGCCCTCATTAATCCCTTTTTCAATGATTGAAATAATCTCCTCAAGATCCATAGAAGCACTGTCAAATATTTCAGACCCCTTCCGGGTGTACTGTAATAATTGAGGATTCACCAGCGAGCCTGCATAAATAGTGATATCTGCTTCCTCTAAAAGCCTTTTTCCCTTTAGGGTAATCAATTCCGGATCTCCCGGCCCCGCTCCAACAAAGTAAACGCTCATTTTTTCACCTCTATTTCTTGATAATCAGCATTGACAAATAATCCAGTTTTTCTCCCGCCAGGTTTTCCAGGTCCTGTGAACAGTACTCCTCTTTGCTGCCGCATCGGCTGACAAAATAACCGTTATTCTCCATGCCCAGGTCTGATAGACATTCCATAATCTGCTCAAAATAACGGTGAACCTTTAACAATACCACGGTATCAAACAACCCCAATATATCTTTTAAACGGGAGGTGTTCTGGGGGGTAGAAACTACCGCCATATTTTGAGAACCTTCGGCCAAAGGCAGCTGCAGTAAGGAGGCCGCTGCCGAAAATGAGTTAATACCGGGAATAATTTCTATGGTAAAGTGATCAGGAAATTGCTGCTGAAGAGTGGATTTGAGATAGTTAAAAGTGCTGTAAAGGGAAGGGTCACCCAGGGTGGCAAAAACCACATTTTTTCCCTCTTTTAATAGTCTGCCAATTTTTCCTGCAGCTTCCTGCCAGGATTTTTTTAATACCTCTTTGTTGTCGGTCATGGGAAAGACCAACTCCAAAATATCTTTCCCCTCAATGAAGTGTTCAATAATCAACTGTGCTACACTTTCTTTTTCTGCATACCCTTTGGGGACCGCGATTACGTGAGCCTCCTTTAAGGTCCGCACTGCTTTTAACGTCAATAATTCCGGCTCTCCCGGTCCAACTCCCACTGCATACAGCGTCCCATTCATTTAATTTCCACCCCTTTTCGCACTCATGACAAATATAGGATTCAAAGCCCTTAACATCTTATAACCGGCCGTCTTAACAATTCGGGTAACAGCAGCCTGAACTGTGTATAACTCTTTCCAGGGTTGTTGTCCTAATAGTACCTGGGCAGAGGCCAGTGTGTCCAGTGTAACCGCCGATACTGTAACAATATCGTTTTCCTTTAATTTCTCAGCGGTTAATTCCAAAATGTTTTCCAGCCTACCCCCACTTCCTCCAATGATAATGCGGTCCGCAGGGGGAAGTTCTTCCATGGCCTCCGGAGCATTTCCTTCAATAATGATGAGGTTGTTTACCCCAAATTTCTCTTTATTTTTATACAAAAGGGACAGTGCTTCCGGATCCTTTTCAACAGCGTATACTTTTCCCTGCAGTGCCAAAAGGGCAGCCTCTACACTGATGGAACCAGTCCCTGCACCAATATCATAGATGATATGGTCCCTTTTCAACCGTGTTTTAGAAAGAATCAACACCCTAACTTCTTCCCGGGTCAGGGGTGTTCTTCCCTGAATAAATTCTTCATCCGGGATCCCCGGTGTTATATAAGGCCATTTATGCTCAATCATTTCCCAACACCACCACACTGTTTCCACTTTCCCGGCTTTGGGCCAACCGGGATAACGGTAATTCCCGTACCTTCTCTTCAGGAAGGGTTAAGTCACTCATTACAAATACCCTGCGGTCATCAAACCCTTCTCTTAAAAGGGTCCTGGCCACCTCATCCGGGGTCATCTTTGTGTCAGTTAGAAAAGCTATCTTTGCATATTCCTTTAATTTTTCTTCCAAAAAAACCGCCAGGTTATCAATGCGCCGCCCGTGCAGGCTGAACAGGTATGCATTATGCCAGGAAGCCTGTAAACGGGCAAAGGCCACCTGGAATGAGCTGATTCCCGGGATAACTTTGATATCCCGGATGGACAGGTTTTCTTTTAGATAATTTAAAAAACTGTAAAAACCCGGGTCACCGGAAACCAACACCGCTGCCCTTACCCCGGGAGAAAGGTTCTCCAGGGCTGAAACCACTTTCTTCAAATCTCCTGTAATCTGCAGGCACTCTTTATTTAAATAGCTAAACATATTTAGAGCTTTTTTCCCACCGATTAAAATGTCTGCTTTTTTTATTTCCTCCAAAGCCAGGGGCAGTACATAATCCAACCCCCCCGGCCCAATGCCTATGACTGATATGTAAGAGGACACCCTAATTTCCCTCCAATCTCTACTGCCCTTTGATCCATACCCAGAATCTCACCTTCAAAACTCAATAAGATAGTCCCCACCTTCAGTTGATTTTTTACGTATGCCTGGCTTCGGCTGCTGGATGCTTCCGCCAATCTGTTAAAAACCTCTTGCAGCCCCTGTTTTTTCAGGATATTTGCTGCACCTTCTGCCGTGACACTATCCATAATATTCCTTACGGTTTCCCGGGAAGCTCCCTCCAATGCTGCGTGGGCTGCCATAATCTCTCTCCGTCCATCCGCATTTTTACTGTGGGTATCAAAAATCCCCCCGGCTACCTTCACCAGTTTTCCAATATTCCCACACAACAGCACTTCTTTTACTTCAAAACGAAGACAGGTTAAAAGCATATAGCCTACAAAATTACTCATCTGAAGAACCAAAGCCGGAGGTAAGCCCAGGGTTTCCACAGCCTGCCGCCATCCTCTCCTGCCAGGAGTAAAAACCAGGGTAGGAATGCCTTCCTCCAGAGCTACGGGTATCTGAAGGGAAAGGGACTGCTTAAAGGACTCCTCAGACATGGGCTCAACGATCCCGGAGGTGCCCAATACGGAAAGCCCCCCTTCGATTCCCAGGGTAGAATTCAAGGTTTTCTTGGCCAGCTGTTCTCCCTGGGGAATACTAATCACCACTTTAATACCCCGGCCAGGGGGAAGGATCTCTTCAAGGGCCGATTTAATCTGTTCCCGGGGTGCCGGGTTTATGGCACTGGAACCTACCGGCAGGGAAAGCCCCTTTTTGGTCACTTTTCCGATGCCCTTTCCGCCCTCTAGAAAAATGCCTGGTTCCGATAGATATTCCACTCTGGCATAGATCATTACTCCATCGGTTATATCAGGATCATCCCCGGCATCTTTTTT
>PWJM01000048.1 GCA_003560915.1 Syntrophomonadaceae bacterium | reverse complement strand
CGGTCCAGGATTATGGCCACCAAATCCTCCACCTCACGATTCAGGGCCTTGGCTACAGCTTTCAGGTTATCCTTCACGGGGGCATCCAGGTGTATGGTTCCGGCTGCCTTGGGGCCCACCGCAATCTTGTCCATATATATATCCGGAGCATGCAGCAAACATCCCCGTCCGGCAACTGCCAGCACCGACAGGGCGTTAGGCAGTCCCTTGGCCACCAGGTTGGTCCCCTCCAGGGGGTCCACAGCCACGTCCACCTCCGGTTGGTCTCCGGTACCCAGCTTTTCCCCGGTATAGAGCATAGGAGCCTCATCCATCTCTCCCTCTCCGATAACCACCGTGCCGTCGATAAAGACCGTGTCAAAGGTCCGGCGCATGGCATCCACCGCCGCCTGATCCGCCGCGATTTTATCCCCCCGGCCCATAAGCCTTGCCGAGGCCAGGGCTGCCGCCTCCGTTACCCTCACAAATTCCAGAGCCAGTTCTCTCTCCAATTTTATCCTCTCCCTTTTAAAACTTTCCTATTAAACCTAAACCTTTTCTTTGGCTACCTTCCGGACTTTTGCCAATCTGCCAAAAACTTTTCTATCCCCGTCTCCGTCAAAGGGTGCTGAAACATCTGGCTTAATACTTTAAAGGGAATGGTGGCTATATCTGCTCCCGCCTGGGCCACCTCCGTAACATGCAGTGGGTGCCGGATGCTGGCAGCAATGATTTCCGTTTCATAACCATAATAATTGTAAACCTCTACAATCTCCCTGACCAACTCTACCCCCGAATGGCCTATGTCGTCCAATCGGCCGATAAAGGGGCTGATATAGGTAGCCCCTACCTGGGCCGCCAGCAGAGCCTGGTTCAGTGAAAAAAGCAGAGTCACGTTGGTCTTAATTCCCTCCGGGGCCAGCACGCTGACCGCCTTCATCCCCTCATCCGTCATAGGAATTTTAACCACCACGTTGGGAGCCATCATCGCCAGCCTCCTGGCCTCCTCCACCATTTCCTCGCCCTTCAGGCTGATTACTTCAGCACTGACCGGCCCCGGTACCAGGGTGGTAATTTCCCTTACAATCTCCTGAAAATCCCCCTCTTCCCGGGCAATCAGGCTGGGGTTGGTGGTAACTCCGGTAATGACGCCCCAGCAGGCAGCAATACGGATTTCTTCTAAGTTTGCGGTATCCAGGAAAAGCTTCATCCTTTCACCTTCCTATCCTTTATTTTTCTTTTGGTTCAGTGATATCCTCTTTTCTGCTTCCCACTTAGTATGCAGCAGTGTAGTAAAATTAATGATTCCTCAGTGAATAAATGTAAGCGCTGCCTGCTGCAATTTTATGCTTTGGCAGAACAGCGGAACAGCCTCATTTTCTTCTTAATAATTTCCTTCATCTCCTCCTTGGCGGGGCCTAATATCTTTCGAGGGTCATATTCCTGGGGATTTTCCTGCAGAACCCGGGTTACTGCCCGGGCAAAGGCCTGGCGGATATCGGTATCGATGTTGATTTTACAGATTCCTATCTCAATAGCCCTGCAGATGCTGTCGTCGGGAACCCCGGAGGCTCCATGCAGGACCAGGGGAATGACCACCCTTTTTTTAATCTCCTCTAACCGGTCAAAGTCCAGCTTGGGCTCCCCTTTGTAAGGTCCGTGAGCCGTGCCAATGGAAATGGCCAGTGCATCCACTCCGGTCTTTTCTACAAACAGGGAGGCTTCTTCCGGATTAGTAAAAAGAGCATCCTTTTCATCTACGCTGATATCATCCTCGGTGCCGCCGATTTTTCCCAGCTCCCCTTCTACAGAAACTCCCACGGGGGCTGCAGCCTCTACCACCTTGGCAGTCAATGCAATATTCCCCTCCAGGGGATGCTTAGAACCGTCAATCATGACCGAACTGAAGCCATGCCGGATGCACTGCATAATCTGCTCAAAGCTGGTTCCATGGTCCAGGTGAAGGGCCACAGGGACGGAAGCCTGTTCCGCAGCGGCTTTCACCATGGCAGTGATATACTGAATCCCTGCATATTTTAATCCACCCTGGCTGGCCTGTAGAATCACCGGTGACCTTTCCTCCTCCGCTGACTCCACAATGGACTGAACGATTTCCATGTTGTTGGTATTGAAGGCCCCAACAGCGTACCCGTTTTTCTGGGCCTCCCCCAGCATTTCCTTTAAGGTAATTAACATTATTTATGCCGCCTCCTATAATTTTAATCAGACCCCCATGCTGCCCATAAATGGCGGCACCATGGGAAGAATGAAAATA
The DNA here is from genome assembly GCA_003560915.1 of Syntrophomonadaceae bacterium. Taxonomy (GTDB): domain Bacteria; phylum Bacillota; class Dethiobacteria; order SKNC01; family SKNC01; genus Contubernalis. The sequence goes on along the minus strand of PWJM01000048.1, from coordinate 28,845 downwards.
AGACAGAAGAAGCGTCCCCTTGTCTTATTTTCTAAAAGGGTTGTGTGCCAGGCTCTTGAAGGGCGTGGGTAATTTTGTCCAACAATTCCTGAATCTCAAAGGGTTTTGACAGGTATCCCATGGCTCCGCTCTCCATCACCTGGGAAAGAGTATCTGGATCATCAAAGCCCGTAATCATCAGGACCGGGGTACCCGGTTTTATTTCTTTCAATAAACTCAATGTTTCCAGGCCGGACATGCCCGACATCTTGATGTCTAAAAGCACCAGGTCTACAGGCCGTTCTTTTATAATTTCCAGTACCTTTGAACCGCTTTCCGCCTCCAGGACGGTGTAGGCCTCCTCCAGAATCTCTTTTATAAGAGTGCGGATTCCCTCCTGGTCATCCGCTACCAGTATTATTTTGTCACTACTCATAAAAAAACCCCCATGGGATATATTGGTTATTATTTTCTCAGGCAATTTTTATTATGTAATTTTAATTATTTTTTTGGGAACATCCTGCTCCTTCTTTATTATACCAATTGTTCCCTGGTGATTCAAAATATAAGTACATCCTTTAGCAAAACTTAATAATTTTTTTAATTATGCCCTGCTCCAGGGCCCAGCGTTCAACGTCCTCTTTCTTCCAAACCGGCCCCATCTTCAGTTCGTAGATAGGCTGAGGCAGCTTACCTCTCTGACGGTACACGCTTACTTTTTTAGGGCTCCAACCCAACATGTTGGCTACCTCCGCTGTGCCCACAATTTCCAAGGGCCGGTGATGATGGGGAAAGTCCTTCCTCAAAATTACCGTTACCTTTTTCTCCTGTTCATTGAAAAACTCAATTATGTATTTTTTATCCATGGTGCTGCAGCTTCTTACCATGTAGCCTTCCCCTTCCCAGAGAATGGCCCCTTCATCCGAAGGGTCCAGGGAAATATCATGAATCTTTAAAAGCCTGAGGAATTCCAGACTGTAATCTCCCTCATCAGAAACTTTAAAGGTTCCCAGTATTTTTCCCGGTCGGTATATGGTCATAAAACGTACCTCCCTGTTGTAGATTACAACAAGTTCATTATAAGTGGGCCTGCCCTTAATGTCAACTTTTGAAAACACAGCTAAAAGCTTCCAATGGATAAAAAAACTCCCTGATTCTCTCCGTCATGCCCTTTGTCGAATTATTTTAGGGGCTGTCCCGCTGCATTAATTTATATGCAGCTATGCAGGAAATTAGTATGGATGGATGGAAGAAACGCCGGAGAACTTTGAAGAGACAATATTTCTAAAAGGAAAAGGGCCATTACCGATCCCCTTGATTAAGGAGTCCTGGGCCCAATGATTACGCTTTAAAATTAGCAATGAGAAAATATCATATTCCCGGAGGGGCCCTGCTTCCATAATGCGCCGTAAAGCCCCTGGATTCAGCCATAGGGAAGCTTAGAGCAGTTCACCCAGGAAAGGCGCCAGGAAAATGCCTAGAAAAAGCAGGAACATGACCAGCAGCGCAAAAAGCACAACGAAAGGCAGAAAATATGATACCAGTGCCCGGCCGGAGGAAATACCGTAGGCCTCTCGAATTCCGTTCACCTTGAGCACCAGGGACCAGATAAAAAAAACCAGGGTGGCAAATCCGGTGGGGTCAAAGGGCAAATACCGGCCCATCAAACCCACCGGCAGCATAAATATGTAGGGAATCTGTCCATATCCCAGAACGGCCCCCAACCGGGAAATTCGGCCTTCTCCCCCCAGTAACTCTACCGCCAGGTGCAGAACTGCCACGGAAAGAAAGAAATAAAGGGGGATTAAGGGGAGGTTGATGAAGGGCATAAAACGGGACATTCCCTCTATTAATTCCAAAGGGACCGGGAAGTCGCGGAATTCTTCAAAAATTTGTCCCGCCTGGTTGGCGGTGTTGGAAAGGGTAACAATGACGGAGACTACCATGTAAACTAAAAATCCATGCCAAATATTCTTTTCCCGGCTTATTTTCTCCATGCCCCGGGAAGGCTTGAATAAAATTTCGTAAATATCATCCAAAAAACTGCTCACTATGGTATCTCCACCCTTCTAATCATGCCATATAAGCTTAGATTATCCAGCAGGTATTGGGTATAGCTTTGAGAGTTTAACGTGCTTCCCCAAAATAAATCCCAAAAGGACAGCCGTCCCAGCTCTACAATGGTGGGATCTTCAATGCCGGAAAGTTCCGCTGCCCGGTCCACTGCATCATAAAGGTTTCCCAGTTCATCCACCAGGCCCAGTTCTAAGGCCTGACGGCCGGTAAAAATCCTGCCGTCTGCCAATTCCAGCACCTGTTCTTTGGACATATTCCTGCCGCTGGCCACCGCCTCCACAAACTGTTCATACACGTCCTGGGAAAAAGATTGAAGGATTTCCCTTTCCTCCGCCGTCATGGCTCGAGAGATGTCACCCATATCCTTATGCTCACCACTTTTGATGGTTTCAAACTCCACTCCGATGTTTTCAAAAAGCTCCTCCAGGTTGGTATGCTGGAGGATTACCCCAATGCTGCCGGTAGTGGTGCCGGGATTGGCCATAATGTGATCCGCCGCAGCCGCTATATAATACCCACCGGAGGCAGCCATATCAGACATGGATACCACTACCACCTTGCCTTCCTCCCGCAGTTTTAAAATTTCACTATAAATTTCCTGGGTAGCGGAGGCTGTCCCTCCGGGGCTGTTCACCCGAAGCACCACCGCCTCCACAGAAGGGTTTAAACGGGCCTGCCGCAGGTGGTCCAGGACGTAATCCATGCCCCTGGAAGAGGCCAACCCACCTCCCTGGGACCTGCCCCCGGATATGGGGCCTTCCACATAGATTAGACCCACCTGTCCTCCCCGGGCACTGGGAGCAGCTTTATCTCCTCTCCAAAAGAAAGCATCCCTGACTGTAAAAAACAGGGCTATGACCATCACGGCCAGAACGGCTGCAGTAAAGATTTTTTTTCCGTCCATTTTTTCACTTCCCTGTTACATAGTTTATGATTCTCAGGCTTCTTTATAACTAGTTTTAAGACAATAAGACAAGTAAGACAAGGGGACGGTTCTGCTGCTTTACAGGCAGCACCATTTCCTGCATTACTTTTTATTTTGCTGATAATCCAGAGCGCTTTTTATAAAGTCCCGGAACAGCGGTTGGGGATTATTGGGGCGGGACTTAAATTCCGGATGGAACTGTGTGGCCACAAACCAGGGGTGGTCTTTGGCCTCAATAATTTCCACCAGCCTGTTATCCGGAGAAACCCCACTGAAGATCATGCCGCCTTTCTCCAAAGCATCCCGGAAAGTATTGTTCAGCTCATAACGATGACGATGCCTTTCATCTATTTCTCCGCCTCCATAGGCGCGATGGGCAAAGGTTCCCTTTTGAAGTACACAGGGGTAGCTGCCCAGGCGCATGGTACCTCCCTTGTTGGTAACGGCTTTCTGTTCCGGCAGCAGGTCGATTACCGGATAGGGAGTTTCCGGATCAATTTCCGAGCTGTGTGCCCCTTCCATTCCCAGCACATTTCGGGCATATTCCACTACGGCACAGTGCAGCCCCAGGCAGACTCCCAGAAAAGGAATCCGGTTTTCCCGGGCATACCGAACCGCTTTTATTTTGCCTTCTATGCCCCGGCTGCCGAATCCGCCGGGGACCAGGATCCCATCCACACCCTCCAGGCAGAGGGATTGGGGGTCCTCCTCCAGTTCCTCGGCGTGCACCCATTTTATATTTACCTGGGCACCATTATAAATGCCCGCGTGGTTTAGGGCCTCGGCCACACTGAGGTATGCATCGTGCAGGGTCACGTATTTACCCACCAGCGCGATGGTTACCGGAGGGGTTTCTTTTATTTCATTAATACGTCCCACCAGGCTTTGCCATTCCGCCAGCTCGGGGGGGCCGCATTCCAGTTTCAATTTTTCCACTACGATGTCATCCAGGCCCTCTCTTTTCAGCATCAAGGGCACTTCATAAATACTGTCCGCATCCAGGTTTTCTATCACCGCTTCATAGTCGGTGTCACAAAACAGGGCGATTTTTTCCTTGAGGTCCCGGGCCAGGGGCTTCTCTGTGCGGCAGACGATGATGTCCGGCTGGATTCCGATGCTCCTCAGCTCTTTTACACTGTGCTGGGTGGGCTTGGTTTTCAGTTCCCCACCCATTTCCAGGTAGGGGATCAGGGTAACATGGATATACATCACCGAATGCCGGCCCACTTCCACTTTCATCTGGCGGATGGCCTCCAGAAAGGGAAGCCCCTCAATATCCCCTACGGTGCCGCCGATTTCCGTAATCACCACATCCAGGTCTTCCTCCTGGGCAGCTGCTTTTATTCGGGACTTAATTTCATCGGTGATATGGGGAATCACCTGGACCGTGCCCCCCAGGTAATCGCCCTGCCGTTCCTTGTTAATCACCGACCAGTAGATCTTTCCGGTGGTCACGTTGCTGTTTTTTGTCAAGTTGATGTCTATAAACCGTTCGTAATGCCCTATATCCAGGTCGGTTTCCGCACCATCATCGGTTACATACACTTCCCCATGCTGGTAAGGGCTCATGGTCCCGGGATCAAAGTTGATGTAGGGGTCAAATTTCTGAATGGTCACCTTCAGTCCCCGGTTTTTCAGAAGGCGCCCCAGCGAAGCAGCGGTTATGCCTTTTCCCAGGGAAGAAACCACGCCCCCGGTAACGAAAATGTATTTGGTCATAAAAAAATCCCCCTTCCTTTTCTAGCCGTGAGTAAGAATTATCTCCCTTATAATTTTTGCAGCCAATAGAGAAGTGATCTGGCCGGAATCGTAGTCCGGCGCCACTTCAACCAGGTCAAATCCCACCACCCGGAGGCCCGACAGGTTGTATACGGCCTCCAGGATCTCCCGGGAACTGCACCCACCGGGTTCGGGAGTACCTGTTCCCGGAGCAAATGCCGGGTCTACTACATCTATATCCAGAGTAACATATAAGGGGCGTTGGGTTAGTTCAGCCTTAATTTTCTCCAAAGGCTTTAATATATCAAAGGGAAAGAAACGGGTGTTCTGCCGGGCAAAGGACAGCTCCTCCCAGGTAGCCGAACGGATTCCCAGCTGGTAAATATCTTTTACTCCCGTTTCCTTGTATATCCTGTACATCACCGAAGCATGGCTGTTTTCCTCCCCCAGGTAGTGAGGCCTTAAATCGGCGTGGGCGTCCAGCTGCAGTACCGCCAGATCCGGGTAAAATGCCGCAGCGGACTTTACTGCGGGAAAGGTTACCAGGTGGTCTCCCCCTATCATCAGGGGCAGCTTCCCATCTATTAAAAGGCTTTTCCAGGCCTCTTCAATAATTTGCAGGCTTTTATCAACATTTCCCAAGGGCAGGGCCAGGTCACCGCCATCGAAGAAGCGAATTTCCCTCAAATCTTTCCCCAGGGCCAGGCTGTGTTCCTCCAAAACCCGAGAGACCCTGCGTATGGCACCGGCCGCCATGCGGGAGCCGGGCCGATAGCTGACGGTATAATCCATGGGTGCTCCAAAAAGCACAATCCTGGACCCTTCATAGTCCTGACAGGATTCCATGAAACCCTGTTCACTTTCCAGGTGGCTTTGAAAGTCCACTCTATTTCCCCTCCATCAGTTCTTTTACAAATCCCGGCAGCACAAATGAACTCCTGTGGATCTCCGGAGAATAATACCGGGTATCCAGGCTCTTAAATTCCTGTACTTTCAGAGGGTCATGAACTTTAGATCCCAGGGTAAAGCTCCAAAGTCCGCTGGGATAAGTGGGTATGGAAGCCAGGTACATATGGGCCAGGGGAAAAACCTTTTTAATCCTTTGGGTTACGGAACGAATCAAATCCCGGTTGTAAAAAGGTGATTCCGTCTGGGCTACCATAATTCCTTCAGGTTTCAGGGCATCAAAAATATTCTGATAAAACTCCTGGGTAAACAATCCCACTGCCGGCCCCACCGGTTCCGTGGAATCCACCAGGATCACGTCAAATTCTGATTTGTTGGTTTTTACAAACTCTAACCCATCGGTAAAGATGACCTCCACCCGGGGGTCATCCAGAGAACCTCCGCTGATTTCCGGCAGGTGTTCCCGGCAGGTGGTAACCACTTCCTCATCTATTTCCACCAGAACTGCCCGGGAAACTTCCCGGTGCTTGATAATCTGCTTGATGGTCCCTCCGTCCCCTCCTCCAATCACCAGGACCTTTTGGGGGTTGGGATGGGTGGCCAGAGGGACGTGGGTAATCATTTCGTGATATATAAATTCATCCTCCACAGTGGTCTGGACCATTCCGTCCAGCACCAGCATTTTGCCAAACTGCAGGGTATCCAGTATAGCCAGCTCCTGAAAGGCTGTCATTTTGGTGCAGAGGGTCTCCTTTACCTGGCAGGTGATGCCCAGATGTTGGGTCTGTTTTTCGGTGTACCACAGTTCCATGTTTACTATCCTTCCTGATTATAAATTCACAATTATTTAAGTTAACAGAAAAAAAGCCCGGTTAGTAGCCCAGGACTACTGCCGCCAGGGCAGAAGCCGTCTTTTCTACCACGTGCTCCACTGATTTAATCCTGATTTCCTTCAAGGGTAAATCCCTTATTTTGAAAGCCTCCTGAATCATGGAAGTAATGTGAGACTCCGCCTCCTCTTTCCCGCATTCTCCGGCAAATTCCATAATCACTCCGAAGGTATCCGGGGAAAGCCCCACTCCTACCGCCGCAGATATTTTTGTGCCGGGAGTATCCGAGCAGATGGCTCCGTATGCTGTAGGTGCCAGGGTGCCGGGGGCGATGGCCATATCCTGGTCCTGTTGGGCTCCGGGGGGTAAAATACTGCTGATCCTAACCAGATTAATATTAGCAATGCCCGCCTTCAAGAGAGCATGGTCAAAGGCGGTCAGCCTGTGCTCTCCCTCCGCTGCACCGGCCACGATTTTATATTTAGTGGGGACAGGTATCATTACAGCACCTTCTTTCATATCAAGGTATAATTTAGGGTATAATTTTTGGTAACGGAAACAAATACATATGCAATTATATCAAAAAGCCTATGAAAAGTGAACTAGTTTAGGCGGCAGAAAAAGTTTTCTCGGACATTTTTAAGATTATTTTTCCCTTGCCGTTAGCTGGCTGTTGGGGCCGTCAGCCCCAACAGCGGCTTTCGCCGCCGAGCTTCTGTCCATGCCGGTCACACCATAAAAAAAAGCAGAACATGGCGTTCTGCCTGTATTATAAAACGGAAGTTTCGTAGAGGATAAAGGGGTCCAGCATATCCGTAAGGGTTTCCCTTACTTTCCGGTAGGCTTCCTCATCCTTCATTTCCAGGGTTACGGTCAGATATTCAGTAATTTTATATACCCGGTCTTTATTGGCAAAAAAGAGAAGTTTAAAGTTTCGGGTAGACATTTTCCCCAGCACCAGAAGCTCTTCAAAGTTTTCCACTACGGCCCCTCGATAATCCTGCCTGCATCGGGGGGTCCCCAGGTCTACCACTCCCCCTTGGGCAAGCAGCAGCGCATAACGATGGTGGTCTGCCTTCTCCCAGGTTTTACCCCGGGGAAGTTTAGTGGGAAAGTGAGAACCATGAGGGAGCCAGAAGTCGCATAAATTGGGAGTTACGATGACCTGGGAATCCGGTAAAAAGACCTTTTCCGCTTTTTTCAGCCAGGAAAAGAACTGTTCCTCTAAAAGTTTCCACTGTTTGACCTCCAGGGAGAGAGGGGCATTTTCGTTATTTACCGCTTCATACCCCCAGGATTCATAAAAGTTAGGGACATCCAAAGCCTCCAGAATTTTAGGGGACATTCCCAGGTTTATAGACAGCTTGTCTTCCCTTTCCTGGTCCCAATCAAAAAAGAAGTAGTCACCCAGGCGATGGATTAAGTCAGCGGTTTTCAGGGGCAGCATAAAAAACCTCCAGACAATTTTTTTTTAAGGTTAAACTTACTACGTTAAATTTAAGCATCACTAGATATATTTGTTATTTGTCACTGAATTCCTTCCTTTTGTATATAAAACTATTGTTTAGAATTCATAATATTAAAAAGAGCGGTACAGTGCCTGTACAGGCACTGTACCGGACCAATGGAAAGATCGTGGTTTATGGTATAATATATTAAAGGTACAATATAATTTCCTATACAACTTTTTCATCATGATGGGTATAGAAAAGGGAGCAGACATATGGCTAAAAGAAAAATTTCTTTTTTTAAAATTATAGTTTTGACTTTCATCCTGGTTTTCCTGAGCAGCGCTGTGGGGGCCGGTTATATTTTTTATTCCATTATCTCCCCGGAGGGGCTGCCCCAAATAGATAATTTAATAACCAGTAACTTATACGATGGAAATGGAGATCTCTTTGCTACCATGTTCCGTGAAAACCGCCATATTGTAGACCTGGCTCAGATTCCTATAGAACTACAGCAGGCGGTTATTGCTGTGGAAGATGCCTATTTTTACGACCACTATGGCATTAACCTCCTTTCCATTGGAAGGGCTGCCCTGAGAAATATCCGCAGCCGGCGGGTGGTGGAGGGAGGCAGTACCATAACCCAGCAGCTGGCCAAGAACTTATTTTTAAGCCACGACCGCACTTTCCAGCGCAAAGCAGAGGAACTGATATTGACTCTGCAGTTTGAAAGGAACTTTACCAAAGATGAAATTTTGAATATGTATTTAAACGAAATTTATTTTGGCCACGGCAATTACGGGGTGGAAGCAGCGTCAAGATATTTTTTTGATAAATCAGTAGAAGAACTTACCCTGGCGGAGAGTGCAATGTTGGCAGGAATTCCCCGGGGGCCCGGCTATTATTCCCCTCTGATCGAGGGGAATCAGGAGGCAGCCCGCAGAAGACAGTCCCATGTTTTAAACCGTATGGTGGAGATGGGGTATATCACCCCGCAGCAGAGGCAGGAAGCCCTGGAGGAGGAACTGGTTTACCGGCCCCCTTCCCGTGGGGATCGGCCGGCTGCTCATTTTATCTCCTATATTATCAATCATCAGCTGAGGGATATATTGGAATTTGAGCGGGAGGACATCTATTCCAGCGGACTAAATATATATACTACCCTGGACCCCTCCATGCAGGCAGCGGCGGAAAAAGCCCTGCTGGAGGGCCTGGAGGGCTTTGCTAACAGCTACGTAGATGAAGCTGGAATTCGGCAGCCCCAGGGAGCCCTGGTGGCCATTGACCCCACCAACGGACATGTCCGGGCTTTGGTGGGGGGCCTGGACTACCAGGAAAGCAATTTCCGCAGGGCTACCAGCAGCAAACGCCAGCCGGGCTCTGCTTTTAAGCCCTTTCTTTATGCCGCTGCCCTGGAATCAGGCGGCTACACCGCTGCATCTAAAATCGCCTGTGAGCCCACCTCCATACCCATACCCGGTTCCGATAAAGACTATGAGCCCAAAGATTACGGGGGGGGCTTTCACCATCGCCTCCTGTCGCTGCGGGAAGCCATCGTATTGTCCTGCAACGTCAGCGCCGTAAAGGTAAACATGGACATAGGGCCTGAAAAAACGAAGGAATATGCAAATAAAATGGGAATCACCAGTGATTTGAATGCCGTCCCTTCCCTGGCTCTGGGCACCTCTGAGGTTACTCCTTTAGAGATGGCCGCTGCCTTTATCCCTCTGGCAAACCGGGGTATAGCCTCAGAACCGGTATTTATCACCCGGGTCACCGACTACCGGGGACGGGTCCTCTGGGAGGCGGAAAATAAACAGACGGTGGTGTTGGATGAACGGGTGGCCTACATTTTAACGGACATCCTTAAAGGAGTGCTGAGGCCTCCGGGAACCGCTGCAGCTGTCCAAAATGTTTTTAGGAGGCCTGCCGCTGGGAAAACCGGAACCTCCAGCGGCCCCACCGATGCCTACATGGTGGGTTATACCCCCCAGCTGGTAGCCAGTGTGTATATCGGAGACGACCATAACAAACCCCTGGGGGCAGGTGAAACGGGAGGCCGGCTGGCCGCTCCCATTTGGGCCAATTTTATGGCGGAGGCTCTCCGGGATTATGCTCCCCAGGACTTTCCTGTTCCGGAAGGGATTATACAGGTAAGCCTCTGTGAGGAAACGGGTTTGAAACAGAGCAGCCGCTGTACCGGCCCCACCTTGAATGAGATCTTCATTCTGGGCACAGAACCCCAGGCTGAATGCAGCGAAGGCACCTGCCCCCACGTAGAACCGGAAAAGCCTTCCTGGCCCTGGCCTATCCCCCAGCTTCCCTGGTTCAGGTAAAATATAACAGGAAAAGGGGCGGTTCCAAAATAAATGGAACTGCCCCTTTAAGTGTAACTACCGCAAAAAGGGATTCACTTTCTTTTCCCTTCCTATGGTGCTCTCGGGACCATGCCCGGGATATACCACCGTATCATCCCCTAAGGGAAATAATTTCTCTTTGATAGCACTGATCAACTGCCGATGATTGCCACCAGGAAGGTCAGACCTTCCGATGGAGGCTGCAAAAAGGGTATCTCCGGTAAACACCAGGCCGTCCATCTGCAGGCTCATCCCTCCCCGGGTATGTCCGGGGGTATGGATTACTTTCAGGGTATGATTGCTGCCAAAGGTAAGGGTGTCCCCTTCCTCCACCAGCTTTTCTGCCGGGTCCAGGATCAGCTGGGACCCTACGAACATGGAGAGGTTTTCATGGGCATTTTCGAAAAGAGCGGCATCCTCCTTATGGATTACTACTGGAGCTCCCGTGGCTTCCCGAACTTCTTTAACTGCACCAATATGGTCAATGTGGCCGTGGGTGTTGATAATATATTTTACTTTTAAATCCGCCTCTTCCAGCGCTGCTATTATAACCTCCGGCTCAGCCCCCGGGTCAATCACTACGGCTTCTTTGGTATCCGGGCATCCTACAATATAACAGTTGGACATAAACCCGCCCACTTCAAATCTTTTTAATATCATCACTGCACCTCCTGGTATAAACTCCTCTGCGGTAATTAAAAAATCTTTTATGGTTTATATACTACAATTTCCCTCTAATTCCTTTCTTTTTAAGAAAATTGTAAAGCAGCAGCTTTTACTTTTTCCCATGGCCTGTATTATCCTGCATTCAGCAGAAAAATATTCTATTCTCTACTATTTTGTCTAGCCGGGCGGGTTTTAAGCTGGCCTATCTATTCCTACCCGCACTACTAGATATCCATATAACGGTTCAATTCCCACTGGTGGACGGCCTTGCTGTACTGCTTCCATTCCCAGCCCTTAACCTTTAAATAGATGTCATGGATATGTTCCCCTAAGGTCTCTTTCATAAGTGTGCTGTCTTTCAATTCCTGCAGAGCCTCATGCAGGTTTTCGGGGAACTTTGATATACATCGATCCTTTTGAGTTTTTCCATCTAAATCATACATATTTTCAGCGCAGCATTGAGGGGGGTTAATTTTATTCTTGATTCCCTCCATCCCCGCTTTTAATACGGCCGCAAAGGCCAAATAATGGTTGGCCGTACCGTCAGGATTCCTCAGTTCGATTCGGGTTGCCTCTCCCCGGGTAGCCGGAATCCGCACCAGAGGGCTTCGATTCCCCTCTGCCCAGGCAATATGAGTCGGTGCTTCGAACCCTGGCATCAGCCGCTTATACGAGTTTACCGTGGGGTTGGTAATGGCAGCAAATTCCCGGGCATGTTTCAAAAGGCCTCCTATATAATAATAGGCACTTTGGCTCAAGCCCTTTTCGTCCTCCGGGGAGAAAAAGTTATTTTCTCCATCTTTAAAGAGGGACTGGTTCAGGTGCATGCAGTTACCGTTTTCATCAGCCATAGGTTTGGGCATGAAGGTTGCATGCAGGCCGTGTTCCTTAGCTATGGTTTTCACCACCAGCTTAAAGGTGGTAACGTTGTCTGCCGCAGTAAGGGCGTCACTGTATTTAAAATCTACTTCGTGCTGCCCCGGAGCTGCCTCGTGGTGAGACGCTTCGATTTCAAAGCCCATCTCCTCCAGGGTCAAACATATATCTCTCCGGGCATCTTCTCCCCGATCCGTAGGGGCCAGGTCGAAATATCCGGCTTTATCATGGGTCTGGGGAATGCGCTGGCCTTTTTCATCGGTCTCAAAGAGGAAAAATTCCACCTCCGGCCCCATGTAAAGCTCATAACCCATGCTTCTTAGCTCTCTTAAAACATTTTTCATAACACTCCGGGGACAGCCTTCAAAGGGGACTCCCTCCGGGGTATGGACATCGCAGATGAGCCGGGCAGTTTTTGTGCCCTTCATGGACCTCCAGGGGAATATGGTAAAAGTAGAGGGGTCCGGAGCCAGAAACATATCGGATTCCTCCACCCGGGCAAACCCTTTAATGGAAGAGCCATCAAACATAATCTGGTTATCTAAGGCCTGGTCCAGTTGTTTAGAGTTAATAGATACGTTCTTCAGCTGGCCAAAAATATCCGTGAACTGCAGCCGGATAAACCTTACGTTCTCCTTCTCCACCATTTTCTTTACGTCTTTCCTTAATTCCTTTAAATCATCACTGCTCGGTTCCAAAAAAAATCATCTCCTGTTTTTCTTTTTTAAATAAAAGACGCTGGTACTTTTACCAGCATCTTACACGCCTTTACTAATTATATCAAAAATAATAACCCAACTCAAAGAGGCTAACACTCCCTCAGAACATATTATTCACTCTGAGGCCGCTTTCGGGCCCTTCAGAGACCCTATTTATATATATGGTGTCCTGTGCTCTATACGAGAGACCCGGAAGGCCTTTGGAAAACCCTTTATTTTTTACCTTTGTTACCGAAAAGGCGGAGCATGGTCCTTTTATTGGGGCAGAGGCTCCCCTCCATTCCCTGTCGGCTGTACACTTTCATCCATCCTTTGGCCGTCCTGAGATTTACCTGGTCTTTGGAAAGACTACAGATTACCGGTTCGGTTTCCTTTTTTGCGGTGTCCTTTTTAGAAGTGTCTTTTTTATCTTCTTTCATCATATGTTCTCCCCTGTCAACTTCAGAATTCTCCCTTTTTTGGAGACAAGAGAACCGTCCCCTTGTCTTACTTTTGGGGGTGGAGAGTGTCAACTCAACCTCACAACCGCCTGGGCCATGACTTCCATGGGGTCTATTAAGGGTATGGTTATATGATTTGGTTTCAGCACCAACCCTATTTCTGTGCATCCCAATATCAACACTTCTGCACCTTTTTCCATCATTTCATGGGCCGCTTCTTTAATCAGATGAAGAGGTTCTACCCCGGTGTTTCCCCACTTTATGCCTTTATCCCCGTAAATGGCTTTCATCACTTTTTCGGTTTGACAGGTAGGGGAGGGGTAAAACACCTGGCTGTTCATTAAATACTTTTGGAACAGACCTGTTTTAATGGTTCCGTCCGTGGCCAATATTCCGGTTTTAGTACCATCGGGATAAAGGGAAAGCATATGCTTTCTCAATTCTTGCAGAGCATTTATGATGGGGTAATTTACTGCCCTTTGAACCTCTTCTATAAAGTAATGAGAAGTGATACAGGGGATAGCAGCAGCTTCCACCCCTAAAGTCTGTAGGTTTTTAGCAGTTTGAACTAAGGCCTCCACCGGGCTTTCCCCTGTACCTAATATGGCTTCGGTCCGATCGGGGATTTTGGGGTTGCTGTCAATGATCACCCGAAAATGGTCCTGGTCTTTTTGGGCTTTGGTAGCTTTAATAATTTTCATATAAAAATTGGCTGTGGCTTCAGGCCCCATCCCACCGATAATCCCTAAGATTTTTTCATTCACAAATACCACCCCGTGTACTGAGCCTCCCCCTGGCTAAAGCCAGGGGCTTACGGCGCATTTTGGTAAGGCCTGAAAAACTATTCCTGCTAAGCCATTCCCGCCACTCTTTTTTCCAGGGGTTCAAATAACCCCTCTTTATCGATATCGGGCCTCCATTGGCTCAGCTGTTCCAGGGCAATCTTTGCCCCATAGTCCATCCCCTGACAGCCCGCCAGCATCACCACATCCCCCGGCTTAACGGAAGAAAGGGCGTGGGATATGGCTTCAGGTAGTTCATTATATAAATGTATGGTAATCCCCGCGGAGGATATGACGTCTAAAAAGACCGATAACTCTTCGTCCATTACCTGGTCTTTCTCGGTAACATGGGATTGGCTCAAAGTTGCAATAATTTCCGTCAGTCCAATTTTTGGCGCCCACTTTGCTATGGCCTCTGCGCTTTCTCCATTGACCGTTGCCCCGCGGCTGCCCCTTATGGCATACACCAGTTTAAGTTTTTTATAGTCCATCCGCTGCAGTGTGCCTAAAGTTACGTCAATATTTCCGCTGTTGGCAAAATGGTCATCGATGATTTTAAAATCATCTTCAAATATGAACTCAAAACGCCTCTCTACCCCCGCAAAGGTTTTCAGGCTCTCCTGTATCGTGGGGATAGGGACGCCGCACAGCAGGCCCACCAAAATGGCCACCATAGAGTTGTAGACCGAGTGGTACCCCGGAGTGCCCAGCTCTATGTCAAACTGTTCAGGCAGATACTGTATCCCCCCCACCGTAAAGGGCCTGCAGATTTCTACCGTAAATATCGCTCTGCCTGTAGACAGGTCCAGGTTTCGGCAGCACAGGTGCCCTTGATTGTTCTCAACCCCAAAAGTGAGAACCTGCGCTTTTGTTTCCTTCACCAGAGAGGCAGCGTAGGGACAGTCCAAGTTCAAAATAGCCCACTGTTCCGGCCCCGCTTTTCTAATTAAGCTGGCCTTGCTGTTATAATACTGCTCAAAGGAGCCGTGTAAATCAATGTGTTCTCTGCTGATATTATTGAGGCTCACAATATCAAAATCAGCATTCCCCACCCTGTTCAACTCTAAGGCAGAGGAGGAAACCTCCATGACTGCATGGGAAATCCCCTGGGCTTTCATTTGATAAAAATAATGATGCAGGTCCAAAGACTCTGGAGTGGTGAGAATAGAAGGTTCAAAGTAGTCCCCAAATTTTACCGCCACTGTGCCCAGGAGCCCGGTTTTAAAGCCATGGTTTTCCAGGATAGCATTAGTCATAAAAGAGGTGGTGGTTTTACCGTTTGTAGCGGTAATGCCGATGAGTTTTATGTCTTTGGATGGATTTCCATAGAATTTATCGCTCAAAGCCGCCAGGGCCTGCCGGCTGTTTTCCACCCGAAACTGCGGGATATCCCACCCTTCTTGATAATCTTCCACAATCACTGCCGCAGCTCCATTGGCTGCCGCCTCTAAAATATAGCTGTGTCCATCGGCTTTATACCCCTTTATGCAGACAAAAATATTTCCGGAAGTTACTTTTTTAGAGTTATAGGCCAAACCTGTAATGGAAATATCTTTTTCATTCCATGCCTCGAGAACTTCAATTGATGTTAACAGTACCTCCAGTTTAATCATGCTGTAACCTCCCTATCATTTCACTATCCGGGAACCGGGACTTCCTTTACTCTCTTCCACCTTTAAATATTTTACGGAAAACCTGTCCAAAAATTTTATTTAAGAATACCAGGCCTGGCTTAGGGTCTTTCCAATCCCAAATGGCATAGGCTTTGGGCTTAACGTAAGAGGCCAGGGCCTGAGTTACCGTTAACTGGCCCGCTTTAATATAGTCCCGAAGGGCCAGGAAGTCTTCGTATGCGTACCAAAACACCAGATTGGTGTCCCGAGTGACGGCCCGAGGTTCCTCCGGGTCCCCGGTTAACTCTTTATATGCGGTGTAGGGAAAATTAATTCCGGTTTTAAGTAAAAGGCTGTTCAGGTTGGTCGTTCGAACATTGACTTCTATCAAATAAAATTTTCCGGTATGGGCATCTTTTTTGAATTCTATTTCTGCAAACCCCTTAAACTTGATCCCTTCCAAAAATTTTGCCCCTATATCATAGAGTTCCGGAACGTATTTCTGTTGGGTATAAACAGAAGCCCCAAAATTAATGGGATACTGACGGAACTTTTGACAGGTTACCCAATGGGTCACCTTTGCCTGTTGATTCAGGTGAGCGTCAAAGGTATGCATGTGGTCGTCAAACCCGGGAATCATTCTCTGTACAACAACCTCCAGGCCTGCATCTTCAGCCATTTTTAGGGAGGCGCTCAATTCTTTTTGATGGTGTACTTTGAACAGCTTCTTCCTGAATCTCGATACAAAAGGGTGAGAATCCACGGGCTTTACCAGACAGGGATACCCAATCATTTGATCCACTTTTTCCATCAAATTCTCCTGATCCATGGCCAGGGTTTCCGGCACCGCTATACCGTGCTCCGCCGCTAACGGATGAAGGGTTCCCTTGTTCATGGTTTTGGTGTAAAGCCCCGGTTCTGTTTGAGGAATCAGGAAATATTCCCGCAGTGTCATCAAATGATTATCCATAAATTCTACATATGGGTCTGCACAGGGAAATAGAACCGGTGGATATTTTTGTTTTTTTGCATACTCCATTAAGAAATCGGCAAGGCCCTCTGGGTCTTCTTTGTAATGAGGCCCAACTAAAGTTTCCGAACAATACTTTGAATGAAAACCATAGGTCCCTTTTGTGCCGTAATCTATTGCGGTAACCGGTATGCCATGGATACCCAGACATCGAATCACGCTGAGGCCTATATAATAATTAGCGCCAAGAATAACCGCTTTGTTCTTCAACCCCTATCTCCTCTTTCCATGATGATTGGCTCTGATATAGCCCCATCTTCCCTTTATTTCAACCGGGGCCAACCCCTCTTGAAAACACAAACAGCTGTCGAATTGGGGGTCGATTACCATTTTTGCTGTTTTATTAATATATCCCCACCGGCCCTTTACTTCAACCGGGGACAGCCCTTCTTGAAAGGGTAAAACCATATCATACTGCGGGTCAACCACTACCGTTCCTTTTTTATCTAAAAACCCATATTTTCCATCCATTATAACAGGAGCCAGGCCTTCTTGAAACCTCAAGAGGGATTCATGAAAAGACATGGGCACTCTAATTTGGGGTTCAATAAGGGTTGTTCCTGTTTGGTCAATAACTCCCCACTTCCCATCCACTTGAACCCTGGCGGCTCCTTCTTGAAATGCAGAAACCCTTTGAAACTGTGGTTCCACAATCATTTTCCCAGTAGGATCTATAAATCCCCACCGGCCTTTTATCTTAACGGGAGCTGAGCTTTCTTGAAAGGGTAGGGCTTTATCAAATACCGCCTCAATTGCCATAATTCCCTTTTTATCTATATATCCCCAGTTTTGATGGATTGTAACCGCAGCCAATCCTTGAGAGAAAAGGCCTGCATGAATAAAGCGCGGTTCAATAATAATATCTCCGCTTTGGTTTAGGTAACCCCACCGGCCCCCTTCTTGAAACAGGGCCAAACCTTCTTGAAAATGAAATACCTCATCATACTGTGGAGCTATGGCCATGTTCCCAGCCCGGCATATAAAACCCCAACGGTTATCTACCTTAACCGGAGCCAGGCCTTCCTGGAAAGCAGAGGCATTTTCAAGCTGGAGACCTATGGCCGTTCTTCCTTTGAGGTCAATAAATCCCCAACGGCCTGCTTTCTCAACTGGAGCCAAACCCTCTTGAAAATTAAACGCCCGGTCAAATTTCGGTTTAATAACCATGGTACATCCTGTGGAAAACAGGCCTGCTTTACATCCATTTAATCCATCCCCATCATTATTAAAAACCATATGCATCTTGTTTTCCCTCCAGATGTTTTGATGGCTTGTACCAATACAGAAGAAAAATTTTTGCGCGCTTTGTAAAATTGTATAGTTGACGATGCTTTCATTACTTCCTAACAAGTTTATTCTACCACAGGAACCGTTCAAAAAACATATCCTATTATTTACTATATTGCCTGGTAACTGCAGGGCTGCTGCCCTTTAAATTACTGTGCCCCGGCACAGCAGGCAGGCCAGGAATTAGCGATGATACGGTTCACTCCGTATAATTTTAAAAGCCCGGTACAGCTGTTCCAAAAGGATCAGCCGCATCAGCTGATGAGGAAACGTAAGTGGGGAAAAGGAGAGGAGAAGATCTGCTCTTTCTTTTACTTTAGGGGAAAGGCCCAGGGCTCCACCCACCACAAAGGTGAGCTTACTTTTCCCCCCCAGGGCATATTCTTCCAGCTTTGCCGCCAGTTCTTCCGAAGAAAGCAGGCTCCCCTCCAGGGCCAATACAATGAAAAAGGAGTCCGGGGCCAATAGTTTCAGGACCCTTTCTCCTTCTTTTGCTGTACAAATATCTTCCCGGGCAGGGGAAGCTTTTTCCGGGATTTTTTCATCCATGACCTCTAGAATTTCTATCCGGGCATATTTTTTCAGGCGCTTCAAATAATCTGAAACCCCCTGCTGCAGATATTTTTCCTTGAGCTTCCCTACGAAAATAATTTTAATCTGCATGCCCGCTGCCTTTCTATCCAACCCTTAATTTTGTGGCATTTCCTCAAAGGTCAACTGTATTTCTAATTCTTCCCTATCCCTGATTAAATTAATCTTCACTACCTGGCCCACTTGATACTGGTGAATTACCTCCCGGAGCCGTTCAAAACTCTGTATCTTTTTCCCGTCTATCTCTGTAATGACATCCCCTACCTGGATGCCTGCTTTTTGAGCCGGCCCATCCGCTACGATTTCCTCAACAATTAACCCCTGGCCCACTTCCAGGCCCAATTCATTAGCTATGTTCTCATCCATTTCCCGAATAACAACTCCTATCCACGGACGAATAATTCTGCCATGTTCGATAAGGTCATTGATAATCCTCTTAACAGTATTGCTGGGAATGGCAAACCCCATGCCCTCCACCCCGGCAACATTAATCTTGGCAGTATTAATCCCGATTACATCCCCTACTGCATTAACCAGGGGGCCTCCGCTGTTGCCGGCATTAATGGCGGCATCCGTCTGGATAAAGGAGAAGGTCTGTTCTCCGATGCGAATAGATCGGTCCAGGGCACTGATCACTCCAACCGTTACAGTCTGTTGAAAAGCCAGTCCCAAAGGATTACCGACCGCGATGGCCAGTTCCCCTACCTGCAGCCTCTCCGAATCACTGAAACTGGCTGCGGAAAGCCCGGTCCTATCAATCTTCAATACAGCCAGGTCTGTAGCCGGATCGGTGCCAATTACCTCTGCAGATATTTCCTCTCCCGTAGAAAGCGTAACCATAAGCTCCTCGGCATCGGCGATAACATGGTTGTTGGTGGCAATATAACCATTGGAGTCAATGATTACCCCGGAACCGGTGGCCATTTCCTGCTGCCGGGCTCTTCCCTGAAAAAAATCATAGGCGGAAGCAAAATTGGTAATCCCTACCACCGTGGGAGTAATCTTCTCGGCGGCCCGGACCACGGAAGTTCTTTGGTATTCATGGTAATCTTCATCATTTACTTCGGACTGATCCCAGTCCACAGGGGGCCTGTCCCCATTTATAGATTCTCTTCGGTCAAGAATATCCGGAAGGCAGTATGACACCAATAGCCCGCCTATGAAAACACCTATAATGATCATAGCTATGTAAGGAAATATTCTGTTTCTTCCCGACTTACGATGAAAATTATCATAGGATTCCACGTTAATCCACCTCACCTGCACCTGTCTCTGTGGTTTTTAGAGAAAGTGCTTTTATTTTAAATATAATTTCCAGTAAATAAATTATATCAAATTTTGATGAAAAGGACAATCATGCAGTCCCGCTGGGTCGCTAAGTTACCGAGAATACCAAAAAATTATTCCAGGTGGCAGGTATCATTAAAATAAATTAGAACCCTCCTGCCTTCTGGATTCATTTCCAAACGAGAGAGAGAACCATGGGCAAAACGGAAGGGCCAGCTCTTTCGATGGTTCATGCCTAAAAATCCCACCAAAAAAGCATTTAAAAACCTTCCATGGCTGACCAACAGAACCCTTTTGCCGGCATAGGCCCCGCAAAAAAAGTTTATGGTTCGTGTTACCCGGTTCCAAAAGACGTCAAAAGGTTCCTGGCCGGGGATGGAGCCCTTTTGAAAACCTCTCCTCAAACTGTAGGCCAGGTCTGGATATTCCTTCTGAATTTGCTCCCCGGTTAACCCCTCAATAATACCCCAGCTGAATTCTTTTAAAGAGCTTAAAACCCGGACCTCTTTGTTCTGGGGCCGGGCTATTATTTCCGCCGTGCCATAGGCACGGATTAAAGGACTGCTGTAAATAGAATCAATAGAAATAGATGCCAGACGGCGGGAGGTTTGTTCTGCTTCCTTCCTTCCCGTCAAGCTTAAGGGATAATCTATGCATCCCTGAAAACGGTTTTCTTTATTGGCCTTTGTCCGGCCGTGCCTCACCAGCAATAGTTCCAAGGTAATTTGTCCTTCCTGAAAAAGATACTACCTTAAACTACTCCTGTTTTACTCTTTTTATTCCGGCTCCCAGGCTGTTAAGTTTTTCCTCTATTTTTTCATATCCCCGGTCAATATGCTCGATTCCGCTGATTACAGTTTCTCCTTTGGCCAGCATGCCGGCAATCATCAGGGCTGCACCGGCCCGAAGGTCCGTAGCTCTGACCTGGGCACCGGAAAGGCTGCAGCCTCCTTCTACAATGGCTGACCTTCCATCCACCCGGATATTAGCACCCATCCTCTTCAGCTCATCCACATGTTTAAACCTGCCTTCAAAGACATTTTCGGTGATTACACTGGACCCTTTGGCTTTGGTCATCACCGGCATAATCAGTGCCTGAAGATCCGTGGGAAAACCGGGGTAAGGAAAGGTCTTAATATTGATGGGTTGGGGGCAGGGACACCCCTTCACATACACCCAGTCTTCTCCCACCTCCAGGTCCACTCCCAGTTCCTTCAGCTTGGCGGTAAGCGATTCCAGGTGCTTCGGAATAATATCCTTAATCAGCACTCTTCCATTGGTGCTGGCCGCCGCTAAGATAAAAGTACCGGCTTCTATGCGGTCGGGAATGACCATGTGGGAAGTCCCCCCCAGTTCTTTAACCCCGGTTATTTTTATTTCATCAGTTCCGGCCCCAACAATATTGGCGCCTATGGCGTTTAAAAAGTTGGCGATATCGACAATTTCCGGTTCCTTGGCCACATTTTCCAGAAGAGTTTTCCCCTGGGCAGTGACCGCAGCCAGCATAAGATTAATGGTGGCTCCTACACTGACCACGTCCAGATAGATCTCTGTCCCCGTCAGCTGCTCCGCCTCAATTCGGATGGAGCCATGCTGAATTCCCACTCTGGCTCCCAAAGCCCGGAAACCTTTTATATGCTGGTCTATGGGGCGGGGACCCAGGGGGCATCCTCCCGGCAGGGGGATAACCGCCTTTTTAAACCGGGTAAGCAGGCTTCCTAAAAAATAATAGGAAGCTCGAAGTTTGCTGACCAGTTCGTAAGGAGCTTCCCACCGTTGAAGTTTTTGCGGATAGATAGTTATACTCCCGGACCCGTTGGTCTTCACTTCAGCTCCCAGATATTCAATTAGTTCAATTAATGTAAAAATATCGTCAATTAAGGGCAGATTTTCTACCGTTACCGGAGAGCCTGCCATCAGTGCGGCGGGCAGAATGGCAACCGAGGAATTCTTGGCCCCGCTGGTTACCACTTCCCCTTCCAGGGTAACCTCTCCTTTGACCACAAAATGTTCCATGATGAAATGTGCCTCCTATGTAATGATAATATATGGCTGACTCATTAAAGACTATAAAGACTATTCTGCAGAAAATGTCGTATCCCTTCTTAGATTTGTAAAATTTTGAAAACTCACGGTAATCCTCCGCACTTATTCACCCCGAGAGGATGTCACGGTTTCTAATAATTTTAAAAGGGTTCTTCCACTAACCCTTCCTGCTCACCCGTGTAGGCGTTAATATAATATGCCCTGCCGTTAGACAATCGGATTCGCCAGACGGGAACAACGTCCCACTTTTGGGCATCAATGGCTTCGCTGTAATAGCCTATACTCACTGAATCTACCGATTCCCTTTTGGGGGAGGGGGAAAGGCTGTCCGCCAGCCTGGTCAGTGCCGCCGCCGCAGAAATGGTATTAATTTCCTGTCCGCTGAATCCCTGGGGTTCCAACCAATAGATTTCCAGCTGCTCCATCCCACCGGGGGCAATCCATACCATAAGATATCCCCCGTAAAGAGAAAGATTTTTATAAACCTGGTGATACGTTACCAGGTAACGGCCGTCTTCCAGAGAACAGGCATCCTCCAACCGGGCGTCCTGCGGAAATAGCTGTGCCGCCCGAAGGGTTTCCTCCGCCAGGGACACCGCCGTGCCTTCCTCCATTGGCTCCTCCGGGGCCTCCCATTCATCAGGAAATTCATGCGTAAAAGAAATCTTTCCATTTTCCCAAAGAGAAAGCCGTTTCGCTGACTGACTAAAAACCAGGGGATTGCCTTCTTCCCCCTGCTCTACGGCAAAAGGAAGGTCGGGGTCGAATAAGCCTGCCTTCAAAACTCCCGCCTCCTGTATCCGATTGCTTACGGTAAGAAAGGACATGGAAAAGTTTTGGCGGGAAAAGGATGCTTTTAGTTCCAGGTTAACGGAGTCCAAACGGTCTCTTGCCTCCTCAATTTCCCTCTGGGAAACCACCCGGGAAGGAAAATTCATATAGAATTCTTCCCATAAACTGTATCCTAAAAACAGGTTTAAGGCTAGAAAAGTCAATATCAGAATATTTTTGGCCTTGGACCACTCCATAGTTTTTATCTCCTTGTTTTGGCGGTATTGACATGGTTGACGTTGTTACCATTGCTTTATTACCCTGTTTCACCTTTATGCCCCTACAGCTTTAGTTCAGGTCTTTCATCTGAGATAATTCACCGCTTCGGGCATTGACCATAACTTCATGACTGCCGTCAATTTCTATGTTCCAGAAGGGCTGCAGGAATTCTTCAGAAAATCTAGGCCCCGCTTTATAGACCAGGTAAGCTCCGGTAATTCTCCTGGGGTCCTGCTGATGAAAAATCTCCGGCAAACCAAAAAGCACCTGTGAAAGGGCCCCTTTCACATCCACTTCCACCGGCTCTTCTTCTCCCGGTGATATCGTATAGGCCTGGCAGGTGTAGCTTACCAGTCCCTGTTGATCATACGTCAATTCTAAGGTAAAAGTTTCCGGATCAAGAACCAACCCTTCATAGTAACTCCTTAATTTCATCTGGTAGTACTCTTTGTTATCAAGCATTACCGGCGTAAGGTCACTAATCCTCAGGTGGATTTCTTCAGGCAGTTCAACGTACAGGTTGACGTAGTCTGCCCCTATATCCAGGGCTTCCCGGTAAGAAAGCCGTTTGCCGGCATCCCTCTGCAGAGGGGCAGTATATTCAATCATCCCCTGAGAGCTGATGCGCAGGCCTTTTTGTCCGTCTGTAAAAATAATGGCCTCGTCTCTCTCCTTAATCTGCCTGACCAGAGAAAGGTCTACAAAAAATGCCCTGGCCAACGCCTCTTTCTCCACCGGTTCCCTACTGAAACTAAAGTCCGGAAGAGATGGAACTTGTTTTGGTACGAGAACCTCCTCCAAAATCAACTGTTTTTCCAGGGAGAATGGGGCCGTGCCGCCCAGCTCAGACAAAACAAAGTGGTCCGGTTCTCCCTCCTCGGCCAGCTGCTTTAGCTGGTTAAAGAGGGAGGAGAAATTGATATTCCAGCTGACTTGAAACAGGTTTCCCTGGGAAGTCCGGAAAAAGGCCTGGGGTTCCTCTCCCCAGAATAAGTAAACATTCTGAATCAGGGGCAACTCTTGAGGCTCCGTTATTCTGACCCGGGAGGGGAAAAATAATTCCGCATCAAAAGGCGCCGTAAAAGATATTTCCAGATAGGGCTCCTTCCTCTCCTCCATTCTTGCCTGAACTTCCTCCTGGCTGCCCGGGGCCAATGAAACCGTTTCCACTCTATTTAGCAGTTGGGTAAAAGCTTCCCATAACAGCATGTAATCCTGTTGAAAAGGAGCAAACATGTAACCCCCTTTCTCTAAAATATCTTTGTTATCAGGAGCCTTTTCTTCTTCCTCCACCGATCCTTCCTCCACCGATCCTTCCTCCGCCGATCCTTCCTCCGCCGATCCTTCCTCCGCCGATCCTTCCTCCGCCGATCCTTCCTCCGCCGATCCTTCCTCAGGTAGAGAATCCGTTGGGGAAGCGGAGGAAGGCTGTTCCGGAAAGAAGGTAATATTTTCCGGCAGCAGCAGGTTGACTGCAGAGGAGGTTTCCCCTGGAGGAACCCGCTCAAAACTGGGCAGAGTTATAGCCTCATAGTTGGGTGTTCCAAACCAGAGGTGGTAACTCATGATAAGGCTTAAGAGGATTAAAAATACCAGTAAATAGGTCTTAGTTTTTTCCCACATAGAGGGATTCACCTTCTTCCAAAACCTGAATCAGGGGAAGGGCAAAGCTTACCCGGGTACCCTGGTCCAAAATGCTTTCTACCTGCATGCGGCCTCCATGGGCCTCTATAATCTGACGGGCGATGGCTAATCCCAGGCCTGTCCCACCATAATCCCGGGAACGGGTCTTGTCCACCCGGTAAAAGCGTTCAAATACCCGGAAAAGGTCCTCCGGGGGAATGCCGCACCCGGTGTCCTCCAGGGAAATAATCATGTTATTCTCCTCCACCGCTGCTGTCAGGGTAATGCAGCCCTGGGGGGGGGTGTACTGCCGGGCGTTGCTCAAAAGGTTCAGCAGTACCTGTTTAATGCGGTCTCTATCCAGGTAAAGGGCAGGCAGGCATTCAGGGAAACTGATGTTCCAATTGATTTCGGCCTCCTCCAGTTCTACCATTACCTGGTCAAAGGTTTCTTCTGCCAACTTTTTTAGGTCCACCCATTCTTTATTCCATCGGACCTGGCGGTAATCCAGACGGGAAAGGGTCAGCAGATCTTGAACCAATCGAACCATCCGATCGATTTCCTTTTCCACCACCCGAAGAAACCTGTGCTGCAGGTTTCTGTCATCCATAGGGCTGTCCACCAGGGCCTCAACATAGCTTTTTATAGTAGTCAAGGGGGTCCTCAACTCATGGGATACGTTGGCCACGAACTCCTGCTGCAGCTGGCTTAGTTTTCTTTCCCGGGTAATATTGTGCAGGACCATTAAAAGTCCGCTCAAAGAACCCTCTCGGGTTTTAAAGGGGGCAAAGTAAGCCTTCAGAACTTTTTCCTCCTGCTCACCCCAGGTAAACTCTTTTACCAACTGTTCCTCCTGTTCCAGATAGCGCCAGTAATCCTCCTGGGGAAACAACTGGACAAAAAGCCGTTCTATATATTCTTCGGATTGGCCATCCTGTACGCCCAACATGAGCTTGGCCGCAGGATTCATATGAATCAACCTGCCCTGACGGTTAAAGGCCAGTATTCCGTCAGTCATATAAGTAAGGATGGCATCCCCTTTACTTTTCTCGGAGGATATTTCTTTCAGGGTTTCGTCCAGCTGCTGCGCCAGGTGATTAAACATCATGCTTAGCTGTCCGATTTCATCATCTTCTTTTACGGAGATCTTCTGGCTGAAATCCCCGGAAGCCATCTTTTCTGCTTTTGATGTAATGGCCTGGATGGGTGCGGTAATGGTTTTCGCCAGGACAAAACCCAGGGAGGCGGTAATGGCCATCACCAAAAACCCTCCCGTCAGGAGAATCACCCGAATTTGCTGCAGGGTATTGTCCAGGCTTTCCAGGGAGCCCAACAGGTAAACCACGCCCACCACATTCTGCCCCGATTGCACCGGCAGCGCCAGGGACTTGGTTCTCTGATTGGTATCCGGAACCAGCCTTAAGTCTTCGCTCTTGTGCCCGGTCAGGGCCCGGGTCACCTCCTGGTGGACGATTCTTCTTCCCAACAGCTCTGTGTCTTCATTATTGCTGCTGATGACCCTTCCAAAGCCGTCCAGTACCATGATTTCTGTCCCGGCCTGGTGTCCAAACCCTTTTACAAGGTCATGTATGTACAGCTCCGCCTGTTCATCTACCAGGTGCCTCCGAACGAAGCTGGCTAAAAGTTCCCCCTGGGTCTCCAGGGAATCCGAAAAATCCTTTAAGTAATATTCTTCAATTCCCCGGAGCAGATAAACTCCAAAAAATTGCATAGCAAAAAGAATGAGGAGAGTATACATGAGCACGATTTTCCACTGCATGCTTTTAAACATGTTCCGGCCTCCTCAAGTAATATCCTATACCCCTTTTGGTGCGAATATAATCCGGCCGGCTTGGGTCTTCCTCCACCTTTTCCCGCAGCCGCCGTACGGTCACGTCCACGGTGCGGTCATCGCCGCAATAGTCATGTCCCCATACATCGGACAAGAGCTTGCCCCGGGTGAATACACACCCCGCATTCCTGACCAGGTAGGCTAGCAGTTCAAACTCCCGGTAAGTCAGCTCCACCATTCGACCGCTTTTTCTCACTTCTACCGTATCCAGGTTAATTTCCAGGCTTCCGCACTTTACTATTTCCTGTTCCGACAGGCTTCCTTCGGCTCTTCTTAAAATAGCCCTGACCCGGGCTGTCAGTTCCCGGGTACCAAAGGGTTTGGTGACATAGTCATCGGCGCCCAGTTCCAGTCCCAGTACCTTGTCCGTTTCCGTTTCCTTGGCCGTAAGCATCAAAATAGGCACAGAAAGCCGTTTGCGGATTTCCCGGCAGACCGTAAATCCATCTTTTTTGGGAAGCATAATATCCAGAATTACCAGGTCGGGCCTCTCTCTAAAGGTAATGTTTACGGCTTCCTCGCCGTCATAAGCCACCAATACCCTGTACCCTTCCTGCTCCAGGTTGTACTTAATGATGTCGGCGATTGGTTTTTCGTCGTCTACCACTAATATTTTTGCCTGCACCCTCAGCCCTCCGAACCTCTAATAAAAAATTCTATCTCAAATTATAGCACAACCTGAAAAAGCCCGCACCCAAAAAAAAATGCGCGGCTTATGCCGCGCTTTTTAAAAAATATATTAAGAGGGGGTCAAACTCCACTTTATATATGTATTTTACCCTCTCAATGTTACAAACAAATTACAGCAAGATAATAATTCTGTTACATTGACTGCTTTTACCCTTTTTTTCTTTTTAATAGTAACGCATGGGATTTACTCTGGTACCGTTTATTCTGATTTCAAAATGCAGGTGTGACCCTGTTGCGTTCCCGGTTGCACCCATACGGGCTATGGTCTGACCCTTCTTTACGCTGGCTCCAACACTCACCAGGTTGGATGAATTATGTGCATAAAGTGTGCTGACTCCACCTCCGTGGTCGATTATCACGGTCCTTCCATAGCTCCCGGAAAAACCAGAAAAGGTTACCCTTCCGCTGTCAGCGGCGTAAATAGCAGTTCCCGTGGGTCCAGAGATATCAATCCCATAATGATATCCTCGTCCCCGTGGGCCAAAGTATGAACTGATTCTTCTAGAGGCAGCGGGCCAAGCAAAACGCCCTGATGTATTAATTCTTACATTAGAGGTAGAGATGCTGGGTCTGGCCGTACCTTTTACTACTTGCTGGGTTACAGGCTTCTTAGTTACTTTCTCATTAATAATCTCTTTTTCAATTTCTACTCCGTTTTTTGAAGTAATCCTGTAGATCACTTCTTTCAGTCCGTTTTCTCCCTTTTGGTTTACTTTGGACTGGGTGGTAAGCATCCTGGAACTGTAAGTGGTTGTAGTTTCAAAGGGAATCCTTTCTTCCCTGGTGATTTCCTTTACTGCCACCACATTCACCAACGGTTCTAGTTTATCTAGATGCAATTCATCTCCGATTTGAAGACGTTCTCCGTTTAAATGAGGGTTGTTTTCCTGCAGTTGGCTTATTTCCAAATTGTTTAGTTTGGCAATATCCCACAGTGTATCTCCCCGGGAAACCAGGTATACCTGACGGCGCGTTCTTCCATCTACCAGCACCTCGGCCACATGGTCTGGTTTCAGAATCCGGGTAGGATCTGCCAGCACAGGAGTAACGGTTATGTCGTCTTCAATGGTAACCTCTATTAAGTTTTCTTCATCTTCAATGTAGCTTTCCTTAACCAGCTTGATTACTTTTTCATAATCAGCTTCATCTTTTACCAGAAAAGTCTTGGTCCCGTTAATCTGAATTTCACAGGCCTCGGTTTTGTAGTCAAGACCTTCCTGCAGCTGGGCCATAACCTTTTCCGGTTCCTCGGTCAAAGAAACGTCCCTGACCTGCTGGGCAGAGATTCTGCCCATCTGCACAACTTCCATCCCGTATTTTTCTTCTGCTTCATCCCTCAGCTGAAGGACAAAGTCCCTGACTTCCACAGGGTCTTTAATGCACCCCAGTACTTGACCGTCCAGATAAACCTGGTAGTAGAAGCTGCCGAGATAGTCATGCAGTGCAAATGCACCGGCGATGAGCAGGACAACCAGCATGAGCCCCGCCAGGGGCTTTGATGCCCCAATCATTCGACGGTGTAAATCTCCATTCCTTTCAACTGTCATCCTAAAACCTCCGTTTTCATTGACACGGAGCAAAAAAATGTAAAAAAATAGGCTATTAAGAGATTCTATCCTGTAAACCCAACTATTATAATTCGCTAAATTTAATTATATTCCTTCCAAAATCAGTGGAAATTATTAAAAAAACTTAAGAAAATAAAAAGCAGCCTCGGCTGCTTTACGAAAATTTGGTGACCCCTGGGGGAATCGAACCCCCGTTACCGGCGTGAAAGGCCGGTGTCTTAACCGCTTGACCAAGGGGCCACATATTCTTTATTTTACTTTGAAAAATTTTTGCGCACTTATCTGCTCACGAGTTTAGATGTTACTATACCTTCTTCGTTTTGTCAACATCCAAACAAATTAAGTGAATTGAAAGAAATTAAGGGAGTTTAAGGAGATTGGCGAGTTAGGGGTGAGTTAGGGGGACAGCTTACTTAATTACGATAATTACCCTTTTGGGTCATTTATTTTATTCTCCCGTAATTAAGTAAGCTGTCCCCTTATTT
>PWJM01000041.1 GCA_003560915.1 Syntrophomonadaceae bacterium | reverse complement strand
TTTGCCATTATAGTTAACATATTATATATGGACAAGGGCGATTAAGAAGGGTAATATATTAAGCAACCTTAATACCTGTTAACAATCTTTAAATTATATGCACTTTTATACTATTTCACAGTAATGTAAATTTTAGGATAATTTTTTTACTTATCCTTTACGCAAAAAAAGTGGTAGCATTTTAAAATGCTACCACTTTACCTGGTGCTTCGACAGGTAATTAAAAGTTTCTGTCCTTCATAAATTAAGTCCGCATCCTCCAGTTTATTTTCTTTTACAATAGTCTCTATAGATACATTAAACTTTTGAGCAATATTGAATATGTTATCTTCTTTTTGTACCACATATACAACAATCACTGCTCCGGAACCTTGGAACTCTTTAACCTCTTCTTCCGGGACTATTTTATCTTCCATGACAAAGTCTTGTTCTAAAGCTTCAACAACCTTCAAAGAAACATCAATTAATGCAGAATATTTAATCCCCTTTTTATCCTCTAAAAGCATCGTGTTAGTTTTCTCAACCCGGGGATAAACAAAGACTGACATGCCCTGGTCAATTCCGGGAACAGCCAACTTGTGACTGAAATCTTCTTCGAATTCATCCCGTTCTATCTGACTGTCTTCCTCAGTGACAAAACTAAATTTTGCCTTTACCGTTCCTTGAATTTCAACGATATCTTCGTTAACTACTGCCATAAGGTTAATAATATTAGATTCTGGCGGACAGCTGACTTTAGATGCAGCCTTATCCAGTTCAATTTCTCCCAATAGGGAAAGCTGGTCGGAGGTTTCACCTATGTTCCGGAAAGTTTTTAAACTTCCCTTTTCCAGCTCAAAACCCTCAACACTGCACACAATTTCAATGGTTTCCACAGCCTTTACCTGAACATAAAAAGTTATCTCTACGGACTGTATTACCTGGTCTCTTTCCTGAGGATTTATTTCATGAGTAATTTTTGACACCCGGGGCTTCACTATAACTTCCATGTCCGGCTCTACCCCAGCCATTTCCACATCACAGGAAAATGTATCCTTAAAGTTTTCCTCAATTAATGACCCGGACATTTCTTCCAGGTAAAATACCTGTTTAATAATACTGCCCTGTATGGCCACCTTATCAAAGTCCGTGGTTGTAGTTAAGTCTTCAAACTTACAATTTGTGGAATCTATTCTGGCTGCCGGTTCATCCAGCGTAATTTCTGAATCAACAGTAATTGCCGCCACTTCAGCCCCCACCAGTTTGTCAAAGGAAATCTTTTCTTTCTTGACCTTTTTAATATTTATCTCTTCAACATCAAGGATTACCTCTTCCTTTACGTTATTTAAAAATAAAGCCAGCACTTCCATGACAACAATTTGGTTCAAAATAGTCTTTTCCATGTCCTTAATCATCTCGTCATGCTTCACAGTTTCTACTCGTGGGAAAACCTTTACATACTCAGACCCGGTTTCCTCAGGGAAAGGTACAAATACCATAAACTCCTCTTCCACGTGATGTTCCATGGGATTCCCTTCCTCGTTCAGGTATTCTATTTTTTGTATTAAAGTGCCCCTGACCACCACCTTGCCTTCGGCGATCTCTGTCTCTACGTCAACTATTTCATTTTCAACCTCTTTAATTCTTTTTACTTCACCGGGAATAATTATTTCTCTGGACATAGAACACTGGGCGGCGTTTTCTCCTACCAGCTGTTCCAGTTCGAGAGTATCAATCACAAAGTTAACATTTTTCATCGTATCCCTGCCTCCCTTCTAAATTCAAAAACTCAAAAAGCGCTCCCTCCTTTTCATAATTATTATAAAACCAAGCAGGATATTCCTATTTTCTTAAACTTCCCCTGAAAACCGGAGGTAGACATGATTGTTATCATCAGAGTCAGGATACTTTTGCAGCAGTTCTGATCACCAGGTTTACTCCTAAAACTGATAAAACATTAGAAATTTTATTGCCCACGGTAGCCAGATTTGAACCGGCACAAAGAAGGCCTGTGGCTTTCAAATTATGGTCCAGGATCAATGACCCGCTATCCCCGGGGCTTCCCATGGGGGTGCATACAATTTGTTCACTCATGATGATGCTGTTTCCCTCCCCCACATTAATTCTTAAGGTAGCTTCAATTACTTTTATTGTTCCCGTTGTCAGTCCCGTAGTTCTCCCACTTTTTAATACTTTCATCCCGGGCTCTGCCTGTACTGTGCCCTCAGGGACTCCTACTTCCACTATTTCAGGATGTACCATATTTTCAGCAGTTGGTTCTGCCAGGGCAGCGTCTACAATATTTTCTTTATGACTGTTTTTAAAAAATTCAATTCTATAATTGCTTTTTACGGTATTTAAAAAAAACTGTCCCGCTTTTTTAACTTTTCCAGCAAGGGGACAGGAAGGCTGCTGCATTTCTCGATAAAGAGGCACATATTTATAAAGGTACCCCAGAATATCCTTTTCGGTTCCACCGTCGTACCGACCTGGCTGTAAAATCAGGTCCCCTTTACTGGCTCTGCCGTCACGGCCATCTGTGAGATTGGCCAACACATGATTATTTGACAAAATGAGTACTTCCCCGGTTTTCTGATCCTTGACCAGGGCTCCGAAAGTCCCCGCAGAAGTATTTATATGTCCTATACTTATCCCAGGTTTTGCCGGCCTCATTTTCCCCACACGATCTAAAAATTGCAGTTCCCCTACTTCAATCACATCGGTCATCATTTCGTCTACTTTTTTCGGAATAAGCTCCATGGGGGAAAGTTTTTTCTCCGGAATTTTTTTCTTTACTAAAAAAACCAGCGCCGATTCGCTTCCCCGTTGACCATTCTTTTCCTTATATCCCAATCCTGTGCCTACCACATTATCCATCTCTAAAAATTTTAGACAGTTTTGCTTTGTCCTTTTATTCCATTTCATGATTACTCACCCCATCTAATTTGATAAAAACAAATTGTCATTATATCATATTAAAATGGGGGGGAATGTGTAAAAGAAACCAAAAAAAAAGACCATTAATAAATGGCCCTTACGAAATATTAAAATTAACTTGTAGCCGCCGATTTTATTCTTTGATTTCCGTTTTTATGAAAAACTGTAAGTTCAACAGTTTCAGTCAAAACATCCGCATAGCTAAAAGATAGCCTTTGATTATAATTTAACTCATCTACACGGATTACAAAGATGGAAGGATACGTATTTTCCAGAACCCCAACCTTCTCTAGAGTTTTACGACGACCACGATTTGCACGTAACTGAATTTTTTCTCCCACATGGGATTCTAGGTCTTTCCTGATCTGCCATAATGCATTTTTTGCCGCCAATTACATCACCCTTAAAAAGATTTTTAAACGATTTTTAAACATTATAATATTATCATATTTTCTGTTTTTTGTCAAATAATAATGAGTTTTCGTCATTTTTCGATATCTACCTTTTTTTAATAGGGTGATTTGGGGACCCCAAATCTAAAAGTACCTTTGGTCTCAATTCCTCCTAATCCGTCCATGCCCGAGATGGTATTGTTAATTACTTCGGAGACATTTATGGTACGCCTAAAGGAAGTATAAGCAACTCTCTCGCCGATAAAAACAGGGTCCAGGGCATGAATTAAAACCCTCTGAGGAGATGAAGCAAAATTAGCCCCGGCAGCCAGCAGGTGTTCATAATGTGACTGACAGGCTCCGGCAAAAATTACCAGACTGTCCTTACTGGGCTCATAAGTGCGGGCAATGGTTGTAGCATGAACAAAATATTTTGAGTTTCGGTAATTATTTATATCCTGATAATTCTTTTTCCCCTTTAAATAAGCGTCATGTCCCGTTAAAATAAGAATATCAGGCTTATGTTTCTTCAATAATTCCTTTATGTGAACAGGCTGTCTTCTCTCCGGAATAAAAATGCCCTCCGCCGTAATGTCCAGATTTCTATAAATTTTCATACACTCATTGAGATAGTCCTGGTCCCCATCCAGATGCAGCACTTTTCCCGGGATTTCATAATAGTTTTCCTCATTCCCTCGCCGGCCTTGGTTTTTCCTGTTCATGCTCCGGCATTTAAATATTTGAGCCACACAATCCCTGGTTTTTCCCCGATATTTTTCCTGTTTTTCATTTATACTCTTAATTTCCGGTGTGTACAGATCGTCTAAAGGAGCATCTGCCAAC
Organism: Syntrophomonadaceae bacterium; assembly: GCA_003560915.1. Classification (GTDB taxonomy): domain Bacteria; phylum Bacillota; class Dethiobacteria; order SKNC01; family SKNC01; genus Contubernalis. The sequence continues at coordinate 5,722 of PWJM01000041.1, read as the reverse complement.
AACCGGACATGAATACCCTTCAAAAGGGCCGTCTGGCTGCTTCGATTTATTTCTATAATCTTAAATAGAATATCCCCTCCGTATGAACGCCGGGAAACGATATCCCCCACCTTCAAATTCATACAACCGCCTCCCATTCATATATTATTACTGCTTTCTACTCAGTATATGAAGCAATAATCTGAATTGTACTTACTGGTTTTGCGGTAACCTTTAAAAATGGCGGCCATATAATAAAATAAAAACACAAAGGGAGCGCTTTAAAATGATTGCTGCGGTGGTACCGGCACAAAACGAAGAAAAAAGAATTGGTGTTGTGCTTCACCAGCTCTTAAATTTAAAAGTTGACAAAATTATTGTGGTCTTAAACGGTTCATACGACAACACCTTAAGAGAAATTCAAAGCTTTAAATCCTCCCGGATCGAAGTAATACATTTTAAAGATCCCCTGGGCATTGATGTGCCCCGGGCGGTAGGCGCAAAATATGCTTACAAAAGGGGTGCGCGACACGTCCTGTTTGTGGACGGAGACATGGTGGGAAATATCGGCTATGAATTAAATCTGCTTATGGAAAATTGCCTCAAAAATAACTTAGACCTGGCGTTAACCAACTGCTACCCTACTGCGCCTCAACCCTGTTACCTGACCAAGATTATTATATATTTTCGTCAGCTGCTGAATCAAGAAACAGGTCTAATAGACATGATTGACATATCTACTCCCTCCCATGGGCCCCATATGATTTCCCGCGGAATGTTAGAAATTATCCCTTATAAGGATTTTGCCGTGCCTCCAATAGAAATGGTGCTGGCTCTTAAACAGGGTTTAAATATTGCCATAGGGGTGGAAATTCCTCACACTCGGCTGGGCTCTTCCATAAAGAACGTAAAGCACAGTCAGATAATCGCGCAAACCATTGCGGGAGACTGCCTGGAGGCACTGTGTGTATTCAGGGGGGAACCCAGAAGTCGGAAATATCATGGAATGGATTACATTGGCTATCATAACACTCGAAGATGGGACCTTCTGGAGGTTTTCTTTATAGAAGTGGACTTCATGAACCGCTAAAAATAAAAAATCTCCCTCAAAACCCCAGGGAGATAATTCTTCTTTTTTACTTGGTATATTTATCCGCTACCTTTGAAGCACCATAGGAGTCAGGTTTTATTCGGGCATCAAATCCACTACCGATAACCATTCCCACAACTTCTCGGATAATATCTTTTGTATCCCCATTTTCACCAACATCCAGGTGTATTTCTACATTCATGGCAGCATACCCATTTTCTGATAATTTCCCTGAAAGTCGGGAAGCTACTTCTAGACTTAGAAACGTTTCGTAATAAATTCGCTGCCGCAAACTTTCCATGTAACGGTGCTTTTGTTTATGAAAGTAGTATCTGGCCCCTTTCCCCACCCGGTGAATGATAATGGCCGTTACAAATATTATAGACTCTCTCATCTGAGAGTCCGAGCCTGTAATCAATTTGTACTGCTCGTCCGGCTGCTCATTTACATAGTGAATCATGTCATTGAACATCTCTTCAAAGGTCATTACGCCTTTGGTTGGGCTGACAAATTCCATAATTCATCGGCACCTTTCTATACTTCCTCCTCAGATTTTGGTGCGGTTATTGTCTCCATTGATATTATAGAGGATATTTGACAAATTTGCAAACTGGTCCGGGTACAGGCTTTCTGCCCGGCAGGAGGGGTCAATGTCTGCTTCCCTTATCACTGAACCCAACATCTCCTTATTCATTTTCAGTGCAGCTGAAAGGCTGTTGAGAAGCGACTTTCTCCGATGCTGGAAACATCCCCTGACAACTTCAGCTAAAAATCCTTCATTTTGGACTGCATGGAGAGGTTTTTCCCTGACCGTTAATTTAATCAGGGAAGATTCTACCTCTGGGGGAGGGGTAAACACCCTGGGGGAAATATTAAAAACTGTTTCTGCCAGGGTATAAAACTGTACCAAAACAGAAACTGCACCATATTCTTTGCTGCCTGGCCGTGCCGTAATCCTTTGGGCCGCTTCCCTTTGGACCATAAATACCATTAATTTAATTTGGTGCCGCACTTCTAAGAGCTTCATAATCAAAGGAGTGGTAATGTTATAAGGCAGGTTGGAAATCAACTTACATTTTTTACCCTCTGAAACAGAGGACAGCAGGTCCTGTAAATCTATCTTTAAGATGTCTCCTTGAATAATTTCAAGATTATTATATTGGCTTAACGTTTCTCCTAAAACAGAAATTAACCGCCGGTCAATTTCCACCGCCGTCACCTTTTTTACCCCGGGGCATAGAAATTGGGTCAACGTTCCGATCCCGGGGCCAACCTCCAGCACATTGTCCTGGGGACTCAAATCACAGAACCGGATAATCTTTAACAGGATATTCTCATCAATCAAAAAATTCTGGCCAAATTTTTTGGTCAGCTTTATATTATGTTTTTTTAACACTTCTGCAGTCTTCCGTGGTGATACCAGCTTATCCATGAAACTCCCTTTCTCTCATAAAATAATCTTGCCCTTTGTGTTTAATAATAAGACAGAAGAACCGTCCCCTTGTCTTACTTATTTAGTTTAGAAAGAAGAAGCAGGCAGTAAATTTCGCTACTCCCTGCTTTGTTAAAGACCTGGTTTTATCGAATACTTGTTAAAACATAGACTTTTAAGCTTCTCCTGCCAAACCGCAGGGCCTGATCATGGGTTTTCATGAGGATGTCAATCTTGTTTCCCCGAATTGCACCCCCGGTATCCGCAGCAATGGCTATTCCATAACCCTCAATATAAACCTTGGTCCCTAGAGGAATGACTCTCGGGTCCACCGCGATAATATGAGGGTTGCTTCTGGTACCGCTGCCCGCTACGGCAAGCCTGCCTGTAGCTGTCCTTGCGGTTCCACCCTGTGACCCGGTGCAGTGGGAACGCCCTTCGCTGTTCATAGGGCAGCCCGCCTCTTCAGTCCCGGGACAGTAGGCCACGGCCGTTACCGTCAAACTGCGACTGAAGTTCATGGTATAACCACTCCGGGAAAGGACGGACCTTTCTCCCACCTTTATTATTTGGTTCTGCTCAGGCTCTATGATTTCTGAAGATATGACTTGCCTTTCTATCTCTTCACCGTCCCTGTAAACAATTTCAATAGTGTCTTCCCTTAATCCTGGTTTTCCTCGCTGAACTGTTCTGGTAGTTCCCCTGTCCAGATTTACAGTACCTCTCCTTATTACGGAATAGGCCAGTTCCACCTCTTCAACCAGGTATTCTTTCTCTATCCTGGCAATATTTATGGTAGTTTCCTTTTCCACTCTGCTGGAGAGGGAAGGTTCCACTTCATCCTCTGCCCCCAGCACAATATCCAAAGCATTTATAATGTCTCTTACCGAAGTTTCCGTGGTCCAATAGGTGATTTCATCATCGTGAGTGGTTATTTGGACAGGGAATGCCCTTTTGATGAATACCTGCATTTCCTTATCCAGGGGCGTGTCTAAGGATGGGTAAATTTCATCCCTGAATCCCAGGTGAATTTCCGCCTCCGTTAACGCCTCCTGAACGGTGGACTTCCAGGTTGTCAAAGCAACTTCCTGTCCGTCGTCAACTGTAAAAACTACTTCCTTTTGAAAATGCTCATAACAAAGTGAAACAGTAATACTGGCGAGTAATATAAAAACCAGGATTAACAAGGGAAAATTGTGCTTCAACCAGCTTCCTACACGCCTCTTACCGCTGGCTATAGGAATATCTTCCATTGTTAAACCCCCTTATAGTTAACCATTTTACAACGAACCCAACCATTTTGTCAAATTTTTGTTCCATTTTTGAATAAATTTTTCCATATAAAGTATAAAAATGGTAACCCGTGCATCCCCCCTTTCCGTCTCTACTAACATATGGGACAATCTAATAAAAATGACTAAAAACTTTAAAAAGCAGAATTCCCTTTTGGGTTTTCTGCTTTTTAAAAATGGTGAGGCAGGGTGTTGAGACAGGGGACGGTTCTTCTTACTCGGTTTTTTCCCCTCTGACATGCTTATGCGACACATTGAGACCCGTCAAAACCTGCCGAAATCTTTACCGGCGTTTACCGTGTAACCCCTGTTTAACCCTGAAGAGACTCAGAGTTATTTTTACTCAACCGAAACACTTTTTGGGTATTTTTATACACAGCCTGGGCAAATTCCTCCCAATTCATTCCCCGGAGAGAAGCTATCTTTTCTACGGTGTATTTCACATAGGCCGGTTCATTTCTCTTGCCCCGGTAGGGCACAGGGGTTAAGTATGGACAGTCAGTTTCCACCAGGATCCGATCCAGGGGGGTTTTTTGGGCAACCTCCTGGAGAGAACGAGAATTCTTAAAGGTAACAGGCCCGGCTATGGAAATATAAAAACCCATTTCGATGCACTGTTGAGCCATCTCCCAATCCCCTGAAAAACAGTGAAAAACTCCTGCATTTTTCCCTCCCTGTTCTTCCCGGACAATATCCAGCACCTCCTGGTGTGCCTCCCGGTCATGAATGATTACCGGCAGGTCCACCTCCTGTGCCAGCTTTAATTGTTTGCGAAATACCTCCTGCTGTTTCTTTCGTGGGGAAAGGTCCCGGTAATAGTCCAGGCCAATTTCACCGATAGCAATGATTTTCTTTTTCACTGCCAGTTCCCTGAGCTTATCCAGGTAGTTTTTGGGGACCCTTTCCGCTTCATGAGGATGAACCCCTGCGGAAGCATACATAAATGGGTACCTGTCCGCCATTTCTACCGCACGAAGAGAAGTCTTTATATCGTACCCCAGGTTGATAATCAGTTTTACCCCACTATCCAGGGCCCTTTGAATCACTTCAGCCCTGTCCTTTCCATAAGCTTTATCAATTAAGTGAGCGTGTGAGTCTGCCAGAAGAGCCATCTAACTCACCCGGCTTCCCGGTGCAATATCCCCGTCTGTAGAGGACAGTACCAGCTTTCCGTCGGCGTCCACTGCTGCCAAAAGCATCCCTTGAGACTCTATCCCTCTGATTTTTACAGGGGCCAGGTTAGCTACAAAAAGCACTCTTTTCCCGACGATTTCCTCCGGTTTATAGTGCTGGGCTATTCCTGCTACAATCTGTCTTTGCTCTTTCCCCAGGCTTACCTGTACCTTCAGCAGTTTATCCGCCCCCGGCACCTTTTCAGCCTGTAAAATTTCCGCTACCCTGAGGTCCACCCGGGCAAAATCATCTATTTTAATCTGGGAAGCGCTTTCCGCCTTCCCCTGAGCAGAAGTTTTAGACGGTTCTACCGTCTTCCCCTCTACCTTTTTCTGTCCATTCTTCCGGTCTTTTTTTACAGTCTTATAATCTTCATCTTTTTCCAGCTCAATTCGTGGGAAAAGAACTTCAGATTCCTTGACCCGGGTACCAGCCTTATAAAGCCCCCAGGTTTTTGCGCTGTCCCAGCTTTGCTGTTCCGACTCATGGGAAATTCCTATGAGCTCCCAGATCCTAAAAGGAGTTTTTGGCATAAAAGGATGCAGTAAAACACTGATGATTCGAATGGCCTCCATATAATTGTACAGGACCGTATTCAACCTTTCCTTTTTCCCCTCCCGATTCAATGCCCAGGGTTCTGTTTCATCAATATATTTATTGGCTCTTCCTACCAGCTTCCAGAGTACTGCCAGAGCATTGCTGAACTGCAGCTTCTCCATCAGCTTTTCCATCTCCCCGGAGGTTTCCAGGGCCAAC
>PWJM01000144.1 GCA_003560915.1 Syntrophomonadaceae bacterium | reverse complement strand
GTGAACCAACAAATGCTGATTTTGTTATACTAATCGGAGTAAAACAAATTCTATGAAACTTACGCTGCGATTAGCCGCTATTTACAACATCCTTTGGGGAGCCTGGGTGATACTCTTTCCTTAGCAATTTTTTAGTATTGCCGGTATGCACCCTATCAACTATCCCGTAGTTTGGCAGGGAATGGGTATGGTAATAGGTTTATATGGTCTTGGATATTATTTGGCCAGCTTTGACCCCATGCGGCATTGGCCCATTGTGGTTGTGGGCTTTCTGGGTAAAATATTCGGACCCATAGGTTTCATATACCATTTGTGGATAGGCAGTCTGCCCCTGGCCTTTGGCTGGACACTCATCTTTAACGACCTGATATGGTGGGTGCCGTTTTTTATGATCCTGAGAAAAGTACATAAAGAATACCGATGGCGATTAAGATAAAAAAGACAGCAGTTTTTCTGTTGGGGATATTCTTTATTGTGGCGGGCATCAACCATTTTGTTATGCCGGAGTTTTACTATCCCCTGATTCCGGACTATCTTCCTTTTCCTGTATGGATCAATTACCTGGCAGGACTTGCAGAATTTATCCTGGGCCTAAGTATGATGATACCTGGATCAAGATATTATGCTGCCACGGGTATTGTTGTTCTGATGGTGTTGTTTATCCCTTCCCATGTGCATTTTATATACATAGGGTCGTGTGTGGAGGATGGTTTGTGCGTTCATCCGGCTATCGCTTGGATACGCCTGGTGTTGATTCATCCGCTGCTTATCCTTTGGGCATGGTGGTGCAGGAAGTAAACCAAACCTATGCAACTTACGCTGCGATTAGCCAATATATAATGACTATGCAAACCCATTTTTCTACGCAGATTCAAGCTATTATCGAACGGGTAGACGCCATTGACCCGGTCACCTATGCGAGTACAAGAAATTATGTGGATGGCGCCGTCACGCGTCTTTCGCCCTACATTTCAAGGGGCGTTATCAGTACACGCTTTGTGCTTGACAGTGTGTTGCGGCGGGGCTATCAGCCTGTGCAAATTGAAAAGTTTATACAGGAACTGGCCTGGCGCGACTTTTTTCAAAGGATATGGCAGTCCGATGCCAGACTGGTCAACACGGAGGTAAAACATCCCCAGAAAGGGGTGACGCATCATGAGATGCCTCTGAATGTTGTTTTGCACCAGACTGGCATTGTGGCAATTGATAAAGCCATCCGGGAGCTATATGAAACCGGTTATATGCACAACCATGTGCGCATGTATGTTGCTTCCATGGTGTGCAATGTAGCACGTTCACACTGGAAACTGCCCGCACGCTGGCTTTATTATCATCTTCTGGACGGTGACCTGGCCAGTAACAACTTCAGCTGGCAATGGGTGGCCGGCAGCTTCAGCAACAAAAAATATGTCGCCAACCAGGAAAATATGAACAAATTTTGTCGCACAAGGCAGCAGGGTACCTTCATGGATGTCTCTTATGATCAACTGCCGCATGACACCGTGCCTGAAGTCCTGCGTGAAACCACACTACCGGCCCTCAATATGACCCTGCCTGAAACAACCCTGGAAGCATTAGACCAGTCAAAACCAACATTGCTGTATAACTGGTACAATCTTGATCCCTACTGGTACCGGAAAGAGGAATATAACCGCATATTGCTCATCGAACCAGGCATATTTCAGAAATATCCCATATCAAAATCTTCTATGTCTTTCATGCTTGGCCTGGCAAAGAATATCCCGGACATAAAAATATTCACCGGAGAGTTCGCAGAACTCGCGACTCAATTCCCCGGTACACATTTTATTTACAAGGAACATCCGTTAAATCGTTACCAGGGCAGCGAAGAGCCACGCGAGTTTCTAAACGATACAGTGACCGGCTATCATAAAAGCTTTTTCGCCTTCTGGAAAAAGCTCAGACCGGAATTGCTCTAGTGTCATGTCAAGGCAATTTTAGCCGGCCCAAGTCTTGATCTTTTTCCTCATATCTGCAAAATAAAATCTTTACGTAGCTATGGCTATGCGCAGATTTTCTTTTTGTGATCTGAGAAAAAATCTCTGCGACTTAACCGACACAATAGCATTGACACGACACTAGTTTGTTGGTGTTTAGAACCTTTTTGCTCTCTGTGGTGAAAAATTACCTGTTATTCATATTTGAGTGCATAGGCCGGATCGGTTGCCGCGGCTTTGATGCTATGATAGGTGATGGTCATCCAGACGGTTGCGAGTGAAATGATGCTTGCCAGTGCAAAATAATAATAGTTAAGATACTGCCGGTATGCAAATGTGTCGAGCCAGTTTTCTGTAATCAGATAAGCGGCAGGCCATGCAAGAATCGAACTGACCAGCAACAGGATGCTGAATTCTCTTCCCAGCATCATCAGAATTTGCTTTTGCCCGGCACCCAGCACTTTTCTCACCGCAATCTCCTTAATTCTTGACACCATCACGAAAGAGGACAGGGCAAAAAGTCCCATCAGAGAGATTACCAGTGCCAGTCCGAC
>PWJM01000043.1 GCA_003560915.1 Syntrophomonadaceae bacterium | reverse complement strand
CCTCCCAACACCAGCATACAGGAGCCTAATTTCAAACAAAGCTCTGTCAGGTCCTCAGGGCCTTCCCCTCTCAGGGTCAGTATACTCTCCTTAACCTCCAGAGCATTTCCTACAGCCCTACCAAGAGGTTGGTTCATATCTGTAATAAAAGCAGCAGTCTTCAATCCCAGCCGTGTGCCAATATGTACCATACTTTCCGCCAGTTCCCTGGCTTCCGGTAAAGTTTTCATAAACGCTCCCCGGCCAATTTTTACATCCAGAACCAGAGCATCCGCCCCAGAAGCAATTTTTTTACTCATGATAGAACTGGCAATCAAAGGGATGCTATCCACCGTAGCCGTTACGTCCCGTAGAGCGTATAACATTTTATCGGCTGGCACCAGGTTGTCTGTTTGGCCCGTGATGCACAGATTATTTTTGCGAACCCTGTCAATAAATTCCTCACGGGACAGGTGGGTTTCAAAGCCCTCCAGGGACCTCAGTTTATCTACTGTTCCCCCGGTGTGCCCTAACCCTCTTCCCGACATTTTAGCTACAGGGATCCCTGCAGCAGCCACCAGCGGAGCCAACACCAGCGTAGTTTTATCCCCTACTCCCCCGGTACTGTGTTTGTCCACCTTTATTCCGGGTATTGAGGTAAGGTCTATGATTTCTCCTGAATGGGCCATGGCCAGGGTGAATTCCGCCATTTCCTCCTCCTGCATTCCTTGAAAAAAAACGGCCATTAAAAAAGCAGACATCTGGTAATCCGGCATTCGTCCGCTGACATATTCTGCCACCAGGGTTTTTATTTCCTCTTTATTTAATCTTTGTCCGTTACGTTTTTTTAGAATTAATTGATATGCATTCATGAAAGACCACCCTCAGTTAGAACTTCCCGGGCAAAACTGGTTCCGTTTTTAACCCCTTTAATTTCAAAAATCTCCGCCACAGAAGCCGCCACATCCGCAAATGTTTCCCTAACTCCCAGGTCTACCCCTTTACGAATATTTTCTCCATAAACCAATAGAGGCACATATTCCCTGGTATGGTCTGTGCTCTCCATGGTGGGGTCACATCCATGGTCAGCAGTAATAATCATCATATCTGAAGGTTTTAAAGCATCATAAAGACCTGGAAGAAAATCGTCAAATTCCTTCAATGCCTGGTAATAACCAAAGGGGTCATTACGATGTCCGTAAAGCATATCGAAATCTACCAGGTTGGCAAATATTAATCCTTCTGTTGGAACCTGTAAAACCTTTGTAATGGTCTCCAGGCCCTCCTTGTTCCCCTTAGTGGGATAAGATTGGGTAATTCCGGAACCGGCAAATATATCGTGAATCTTTCCTATGGAAACTACTTCCCGGCCCAGTTCTTTTAAATAATCCAATACTGTTTTTTCAAAAGGCTTAAGAGGATAATCCTTTCGGCCAGGTGTTCGGATAAAACTCCCCGGATACCCTGTAAAGGGGCGAGCAATTACCCTTCCCACAGCATATTCCCCTTTTAAAATCTTCCTGGCTGTTTCACACCACTGGTACAGGGTTTCTTCTGGAACAACTCCCACATGGGCTGCGATTTGAAACACACTGTCCGCTGAGGTGTAGACGATTGGGCTTCCTGTTTCCAGATGCTTTTGCCCCAGTTCCTCAATCACTACTGTCCCGGAAGCAGCCTTATTTCCAAGGACTTTCCTTCCGATAGCTTTTTCAAAGGACTGAATGATTTCCGCGGGAAATCCCTGGGAAAATAATGGAAATGGTTCATCCAAAATTAAACCAGCCATCTCCCAATGGCCGGTAATAGTATCTTTCCCTGCAGATTTTTCTGACATTTTCCCAAAGCAGCCCTGGGGTGTATGCACCGGTTCTATGCCCTTTACATCCACTATGTTTCCTAAACCCAGTTCTGCTAGATTAGGGAGTTCAATCCCCTGCAATATTTTGGCGATATTACCTAAAGTGAAACAACCTTCGTCTCCATAATCACAGGCATCGGGGAGTTCCCCCACCCCTAATCCATCCAGTATAATAATTAATATGCGACTGATCATTCTCTGAGAGGCCCCTTTTATATTCCCTACGCCCTGGGGTGAGTCTTTTCATATACCCCTCTGAGCTTTTTACGGGTGATATGGGTATAAATCTGAGTGGTGGAAATATCGGCATGTCCCAGCATCTCCTGCACGGAACGCAAGTCAGCACCATTTTCCAGAAGGTGAGTGGCAAAGGAATGCCTTAACGTATGCGGAGTAATTTTTCTTTTAATCTTAGCCAGCTCCGCATACTTTTTAATAATCTTCCAAAAACCCTGCCGGGTCAACCGTTTACCATGGTGATTAACAAAAAAAGCCTCTTCACTCTCTATCTTTACAAGTTTAGGCCGTGATTTCTCTAAATAATAATAAAGATTTTTTACCGCAATCTTTCCCAAGGGAACAATTCTTTCTTTATTTCCCTTTCCCCTGCAGCGCAGATATCCTGAGTCAATGTTAATATCCACTTTATTTAATGATACCAGCTCAGAAACCCTGATACCTGTGGCATAAATCACT
>PWJM01000006.1 GCA_003560915.1 Syntrophomonadaceae bacterium | reverse complement strand
TTTTCTCTCTTTTACCAATTTCAATGTATTCCACCAACAGAATCGCATTATTCACGACAATTCCTACCAGCAAAATAACACCAAGCAGCACCGGGGCACTCAGGTTCATTCCGGTTAGCCACAGAGCCAGGCCTACACCGATCAGGGCAAGCGGTACGGCTGTAAGGATTACCAGCGGGTTTGCAAGCCGTTCATATTGTACTGCCATTACGACAAAAACCAGAAAGATCGCGAGCAGGGTTACTATTAAAAGATTCCGATTGGCTTCTCGTATTGCTTCCTCCTCACCGCCAAATATGAGACTGTAACCCTGTGGCAGATCATATTCTGCCATTCGTGCCCGTATTTCATCATTTACAGTTCCCACATCGGTAATATTCGGGTTAACCTCACCATCCAGGCGCATCACACGAACCTGGTTTTCCCTCTCTATATGTGCCGGCCCATCAGTGAGCCTGAACGAAGCTACATCAGCCAGCGGTACAGCACCGCCTTCCGGCCGAAACATCAGAATCTGGCTCAGGTCTTCATCATCTTTTACTTTATCTCTGGGCAGCATAACCCTGATATCATATTCAGCACTTCCGGTTGCAAAGCGGGTGGGTACATGCCCTAATACTGCGGTTCGTACTGCATCTCCCACATCTCCGATTTTTAATCCAAGTGATGCTGCCCGCTCACGGTCCAAATCCACCTGTAGCAAAGGGCTTCTGTCATCACGGCTCAGGTCAAAATTGATCAGGCCAGGTATATCACCAAGTTCATACAGCAGGTCACGGCCAATTTCATCAAGTACATTCACATCATCCCCAACAATCCCAATAGAAATCTGTGATCCTGCCGGATTGGTTCGGATTCCGGAAATACTCGGAGGGCTGGCATTAACCCTTGCTCCCGGAATTGCCAGTGAATCGAGCTTTGCCTGCATCATATCAACCCATTCATTGGGAGACATATCACGCCTTTGCGAGGCCGGTATAAGGTTTACACTGAATCTTGCAGTACCGGGACGTTCATTAATAACTCCTTCGGAAAGGTGCCCGCCAATCAGCCCGAATACGCTCTCAACATAAGGCATCTCATTGATAGCATCTTCCATCCAGCGTGCATATTCATCGGTTACTTCCGGCGGAGCACCCGGCGGAAGGCTCATATTTACACCAAAATTACCGTCATCTACCTGTGGTAAAAATTCGTTGCCCAGGTCACCCATCAGGTACAACACGCCTGCCAGGAGTATACATGCTCCCGCTGCAATTCCCCAGCGAAAGCGCAGGACCCGGTGCAATAGCGAAGCATAACCTCCGGTTAATTTTTTCAGGCCGGAATTAAAACTTTTATTAAACCTGCTTTCTTCAAGCCCGCTTTTAAATTTTACCTTCGCTAATAATGCAGCTAGCATGGGTACCAGTGTAAGCGCGGCTGCAAGTGATGCGAGTATGGCGAATGCGATCGTCAGTATCAACTGATTAAACAGCATTGACGCAAGCCCTGTGATCAAGAGGAATGGGAGAACAGCTGCAAGGTTGGTCATTGTTGATGCTACAACAGCCGATGATACCTCCGCAGCTCCTTCATGCGCTGAATCTTCTGCTGATTTTTTCAGCTCTTCATTGTGCCGGAAAATATTTTCAAGCATAACGATCGAGTTATCAAGCAGTAAACCAACACCAAGAGCCAGTCCACCAAGGCTCATGATATTCAGTGTCAGATTCCCCATACCCATCATAGCAAATGTGGCCATAATAGCAATTGGTATGGATAAACCGATCACAAAGCTTTTACGCAAACTGCCCAGGAAAAGCAGCACTACCAGCATGGCCAAAATTCCACCCAAAATAGCAGCAGTACTTACGGCACCAATTGAACTGTTTATAAAAAATGATTGATCAGTTGTGGTCTGGTATTGAATATCCGGGGGAATGAATCCGCTGCCTTCAAGCCTTTCAAGTTCGGCCTTTACACCTTCAATAACCTGCAGCGTATTGGCTTCTGGTAGTTTGGTAATTGATAGCTGCATAGAAGGTTCCCCATTCAAGCGTACAAACAGGCGTTCTTCCCTGTTGGTATCTTTGACTTCGGCAACTTCATCAAGTGAAATCGTTCGCTGGCTGCCGGGTATCCTGAGCCTGATATTTGCAATATCATCCACAGATGTAAACCTGCCGTCCGTTTTCGCCATTACATCGAACCGGCTGGATGTTACCTGGCCGGCAGCGATATCACGATTTTCTTCTTCCAGTGCTGAGTTGATATCATTCATGGTCAGCCTGTAGGAATTCAGGCGATCAACATCAACAATCACCTGCAATTCTCTCAGGAGTCCACCTGCAACCTGTGCTCCACCCACACCCTGAATCGCCAGAAGTTGCGGAGCCAGTTCATTTTCCATCCAGTCCCGAACTTCTATAGGAGACCGCATGGTAGAACTGAATCCTGCTACATAAACCGGATCCTGTGAAGGATCATATTTAAAAATCCTTGGCGGTTCAATATCGGAGGGCATCTGTGTACGGGCAAACTCCAAATTCCGTGCAGCATCCTGTA
>PWJM01000152.1 GCA_003560915.1 Syntrophomonadaceae bacterium | reverse complement strand
GTTACCTCTCAGATAAAGAGAAGTTCATAACGTAGAGGAAAGTAAATGCTTTGAAAGGAGTAGATTTATGATTATTATAGGGGAACGAGTGAACGCAACAAGAAAGCGTATCAGAACTGCTATTCAGCAGAAAGATAACGATACCATTAAAGATGAGATAACCATGCAGGATTCGGCAGGAGCACATTATATTGACCTGAATGCTGGAACGGGTTCAGGAGTGATTCAGCAGGAAAAGGACGATCTGTGCTGGCTGATTGATATAGCTCTAGAGTGCACGGAGAAGAATCTTGTATTGGATGCAGCAGGCCCAGAAATTTTAAAAACTGCTGCCGAACACTTAGATAACCGTAGGCCGTGGATGCTTAATTCCATTAACGGCGAGCTGTCCAGCCAGTCCATGGAAATCATTGACCTGGCTTCCCAGTACCAGGTTCCCCTTATAGCTCTGACTATGGATAAAGACGGTATACCTCCGGAGACTGATAAGCGATTGGCCATCTGTGAAGCGATTCTCAATGAAACGGAAAAAAGAGGTTTGGGGGAGGAACTTGTCTATTTTGACCCCCTGGTGATACCCATTGCCACAGATACCAATCAGGGGTTAGTTACCTTTCACGCCATTCAGAGGATTAATGAGCTTTTTCCCCGGGCCAAGACAACCCTGGGCCTTACTAATATTTCTCATGGATTGAAACAGCGCTATTTTATCAATGGGGCCTTTCTTAGCACAGCCATTTGCTTTGGCTTGCATTCGGCCATTTGCGACCCTACCCAGAAAAGTATTCAACAGTCTGTTATTTTGGGGAGTTTACTGGCCGGGAAGGATAAACATTGTAGAAAATTTTCTAGAGCCATAAGGCAGGGCCTATTTTAGAATGAGGAGAGATAATTATGGATGAACAAAAAATTCAACATAGGAAACCTCTGCATGTGCAGCCTGTTGAACGGTTCACCCCAACGCAGATTAAAAGTATACATGATGCATCCATGAAACTGCTTTCCGAAACAGGAATTCAATGTGCGGGAGAAAAGGCAGCCGGCGTGTATCACAGCGCAGGGTGTCTGGTAAGTGAAAGTAAAGTCGGGAAGCAAAAGCAGTGGAATATACGGTTTCCAGAAAAATTATTAAAAAAAGCTCTCAGCACTGTGCCCTCTGAGGTTATTCTGGGTGCAAGAGACCCCCAAAACACCTTATATTTGAATGCAAATGTTCCGGCGGTTTATTTCGGGACAGGCTCAGAGACGAACATATATTTACGGTCAAAGATAGAACAATTTGTAAGCAGTGACAACAGCCGGAATACCCTGCAGTACCCTGTGTATGAAGAAGAGCCGGGCTCTATATCAGCCTTACGTGAGTCAGCCCGCCTCATAGACCACCTGGAACATGCAGATTTTTTTGTCAGAAATATTAATATACAGGACCCGGAAATAAACTCAACCAACAAGGACGTAAACGTTTTTTTCAATGCGTTACTTAATACCGGGAAGCATGTACAGGGGGGGCTAACGGACCCCCAGGCTCTTCCTACGGTGATTTCCTTAGCAAAAATCATTGCTGGAGAGCAGCCTCACCTTCCCATGTCTTTTATTGTATGTCCCATCAGAAGCCCTCTATTTATGGTCTCTGATAGTTCTGAAAAAGTAATCCTCATCGCACAGGAGAAGATTCCCATGGTGATTTCTTCCTCTCCACAGGGAGGGGTAACAGCTCCTATTCAAGAGGAAGGAATCGTCATGCAAATCAACGCAGAAATCCTGGCAGGGATTGCTTTGGCTCAGTTTGCTAATCCAGGAACCCCCGTATTGTACGGATCCGTCCCCGTGCGGGCGCGACTGGACACACTCCAGGATTGCTACGGGACCGCGGAGTTTATACACTATGCCATGGGATGTGCTCAAATGGCACGTTACTATGGAATTCCCTGCTATTCTTCCGCTGGGGTAGGGGACACAAAGCGACCGGGAATTCAGGCCATGATGGAAAAAGTTTTCTCTCATAAGGGGGCCGCCTCTGCGGGAGCCCACTATATTCACTATGCTTTTGGCCTGCTTGATGGCACCAATATCTTTTCCCCTCTTCAAGCTGTCCTGGATAATGCTACAGTCGCTTTGGTAAAGGACATTCTTCGGGTTCCCAACTGTGAAGAGCAGCATTTTGAAGCAGCTCTTCAGGAAATTATAAAGACTGCGAAAGGTTCAGGGATGTTTACGCGGGGAGTTAGAAAGCAGTTTCGAAGAAAGGTAGTTTCAGACACCTATGAGTTTGTCTCTAAGGGAGAGGAAGATCAGGTTTTTGTACTGGCTCAGGCAAAACTTGACGCTTGTCTTACTGATGATTCCAACACCTTGTCAGATGAAATAGTTAAACAGGTATATAAAGAAATACCTGGATTATTAAAAATATAAAGGGAGGTTTATTATGAGTAAAGATGATTTATTGAAGAAATTGGAGAATGCAATAGTAATGGGGCATCTTGATGCTGATGACGAAGGCTTTGATGGAACTATGGAAGGAACTCCTGGAACATTGGAATTAGTGGAT
>PWJM01000050.1 GCA_003560915.1 Syntrophomonadaceae bacterium | reverse complement strand
CTTTCAAAAAAGTCCAGTTCATGGAGAGGACGTTCCAAATTTTGCATAGCCTCTTTAAGAAAAATTGCTTTTTCTTCCATTACCCTGTTCAACATATACATATAAAGGTCTTCTTTACTATTAAAATAGTGATACATGCTGCCCTTTGAAATACCTGCATTTTGTATGATTTGGTTTATAGAAGCAGAGTCATAATCTTTTTGGGAAAATTCATCCACAGCTGCTTCCAGGATCTTTTCCTGTTCCTCCCTGGATAAATTGACAAACCCTGGTTTAACCACAAAATTCACATCCTTTCACATTAGACCAAGCGGTCTAGACTACCTGGTCTAATAATAGCATGCCTTTTTAAAAAATGCAAGACTTTTTTTCCGTCTTCTGATAACAAGTATGACGCTAACTCGAAATAAAGTCTCTTCTGCTTTTAGCGGAAATGGGTATTCAGCAGACCCAGCATTTTTGGCACGAACTGAAATGGCACGGGTCCGGCAGTAATCTGGCTGACATCACCGGCCAGATATATATCTAAGGGCGGGCAGTAGAAAAGCCATGAACCGGTAGCTCCCGTGTGACCAATTATCTCCGGTACAGGGCGGAATGGAGAAATAATACGTGGGATGCGAAATCGCATGATTCCCAGACTGTACTCTATGGGCCAGCCAGGTCCAATTGGACTTATGGAGAATCCAAATTGATTCCACTCCCCTCTCATGAGGTTTATTGTGTCCGGGTCATCAAAAACTTCACCGCTCACTAGTGCCCGCATAAATGTAAACAAATTGTTCACCGTGCTGTATAAATCACCAAAAGACCTCATGGCTTCAGGAATGTTCAGGGGTTTGTCCTGATAATAAACTGTGGCAGCCGGTTTCAGGGGGGTTGCCGGTGAAGTTCCGGGAAGGAAGGTTTCTTCCAGACCCAGAGGCTTATAAAGCAGTTCCTCAAACACGGTATGAATCGGATTCCCGGTTACGTTTTCTATGATGGCGATCAGCAGCTGGAAATTGGTATCGGAGTAGCGGATCTTTTTTTTCTCAGCATCCAGGGGTTGTGGAGCAAACAGCGGAGTGTTTACCCTCCGGACAACTTCAACGACATCTTCAATGGTCCAGGCCCGATCCCCCTCCTCCAGGACCCTGTCAAACAGGCTTTTTTCCCCTTTAGGCCGGATTTCTATATAATCAGGAAGGCCGGAGGAATGACCCAGCAGGTGGCGAAGGGTAATCTTATTTGCGTAATCCACATCGTTCATCCTGTGCAGCCCTTCAATCAAATCCCCCGGCAGATACTCTGCCATAGGATTATTTATAGAAATATGCTTCTGTTCATGGAGTTTAAAGATTGCGGCTGCTATAAAAAGCTTAGTTATGCTGGCAATCCAGAATGGGGTGTCAGCTTCCATGGGCGTCCCATCCGGATTGGCATCCCCTTCGGCCCCAATCCATCGGAAGGAGCGGTCCCCGCTTTCTACAGCAGCAATGGCATGTTTTATATGTTTTTTCCTCATCAAGTTTTCCAGGAGAGCTTGAAGGCGTTCTTCAAGACCACCTGATTTTGTTCCGGATTCAACTTGTTTATTGCCATCGCCAAAAGACATTTTTAGCATCTCCTTTTATGCATTCAATCTCTCAAACTGAAAGCTGGTTTTATGAAGGATATCCCGCTGCTCACAATTTAATCATTATTTTATAATATGATTTTAACCAATATATGTATTTTTAGCAAGGGAAAAGGGTTAGATGCATTGAACTACTCCCACTTAACCTCTTCGAGGTTTGAAGAGGGATCTTTTAATCCATGGATTTTTTTAATACTCAACAATACGTTAAGAAATTTAATATTACTGGTTCTGCGTGATTTAACTTATAATCGTAAGATAACTCAATTTGCTTGCTTATAAAAAGATAATTGATTCCCTCGAATCCTGGGCTTATAAACTTGGGTACCCGTTTTTTAGTAAACCCGGCAACACTTCTCAAATGGGGAAGTTTAAATATATGAAACCAAAGGCTTATCGTTCCATCTTGCAGCAGCTTTATGTCATTGCCCGCCGCAGGATGGATTTTAGCGAAAAAGTTCCACCGGTTTTGTCTGGTTTGCTACCGGAAAGATCTTTTTATGGTATTTAGTTGACCAGACATATGCCAGAGCATAAATCTCGTTTTTAGCCGCCCAGCGTACGAATAATTGCATGATATAGTACAAAAATATATAATATAGCGTACCAATTTCTTGCATGTAAAGGTCTTCTCTGGTAAAATATTACCGGAGGTGGTTAGTTGTGAAAATGATTAATTACAAAGAAGGTGTTGTGATAACAGCAACTGAGCTTAAGCAAAATTTAGGGAAGTATCTGGATTTTGTTGAACAGCAAAATGATGTGGTAATCACAAAAAACGGCAGTAAAATTGCCCGCTTAACTCCATATGTAACAGATATTGAACAGTATTTTATCACAAGGGAAAATGCGCTGGATTATCAGTACGGTGGGAAGAAGGTTTCCTATGAGGAGTTTATGGAGATTTCTGAGAAAAGTACACTGAGAATGGAATTTATTAACGGCGAGATT
>PWJM01000182.1 GCA_003560915.1 Syntrophomonadaceae bacterium | reverse complement strand
CCTCAAACCACTTTTAAGTCTTGTTACAAAAGTAACTATGTAACGCCTTACCCTCGCTGTAGTTTACTGAGCCCTTAACAACAGCGTATCATATACAAAGGATGCTGGCAGGTTGAGGAACAACCATCTCGACACTTACTATTGTTTTTTGCATGTGAATACTGCTGTTTACATGTACACCTACCTCGTGTTAGTCAGGGCCTTGGTGAAGAATATTGTTGAATTACACACTATTATTAACTTTTTTGCTAGATTTAATATATCACATGTAAATCCGTTAGGCAAGAAATTTTTAGCCTGCAGGTTTTTATCTTGTGATAATTTTAGCTGCTCTAAACAAAAAATGTAGGTAGGGGAGGTTCACTTTATCTCTTGAATAAAGATGTTGAAAATCTCCAGCATATTTGGATCCCGGATCCACATGGTTTCGGGGTGCCACTGCACTCCCAGAACATGGTTTTCACCGGCGCTTTCTAAAGCCTCTACCACTCCATCAGACGCATGGGCACAGGATAATAATCCTTTACCCAAACGTTTTACTGCCTGGTGATGAAAACTGTTTACCCGGAGGGCCTCCTTTTTAAAAATTGAAGCCAGACGGCTGTGGGGAGTGATATAGACTTTGTGGGTAGGATACCAGCGGGGTGCCTCCTGCATATGTTTTAAGTTTTTTCTATTTCGCATTCCGATGTCCTGATAAATAGAGCCTCCAGCAGCCAGGTTAATCATCTGCATGCCCCGGCAGATGCCCAACAGGGGAAGCCCGGAGTTCAACGCCTGCTCCGCCAGAATTAATTCCAGGTAGTCCCGGGAGGGCTCTATTTCCCCCTGGCCGGGAATGGGCTCCTCTCCAAATAGTAAGGGGTCGGGGTCTCCACCGCCGGACAATAGGATTCCGTCAAAAAAATGGACCAGTTCCTGAATGTTTCCCACCTTCTCAAGGGTAGGTATGATTAAAGGGATTCCCCCTGCTTCCTCCACCGCTGCGGTATACCATAAAGAAAGACGGTTGGCCTTTTCCTCTTCCCCGTGAACAGAAGTGATGCCAATAACAGGCTTTTTTATAATGCTCTCCTCCTCTTTATGCAGATTTCCCCCGGTATGTAACCGAACAATTTCTTATTGAAATTTCTTAAATAACCATTCTAAAAGCTGCAGAAAAAAATAAAACGTGAACACCTCACGTTTTTATTTTTCGTCAAAAACTCAAAAATACAGGATTAATTATGATAATATAAAAGCATTTGATTAAAAATCTATGAGTCCAAGACTAATCCTTAGGGCTTCATTTACCTTAACCATAATTTTTTCATCCAGAATGGTTACTTTTTCCCGAAGCCTCTGTTTATCAATGGTTCGAATTTGTTCCAGGAGAATTACAGAATCCTTTTCCAGCTGATTATTCTTAGATTCTAGCTCCACATGGGTGGGAAGTTTAGCTTTTTGAATCTGCGAAGTTATAGCCGCAATGATCACCGTGGGGCTGTATTTATTCCCTATATCATTTTGAATCACTAAAACCGGCCTGACTCCACCCTGTTCAGAACCAACTACAGGGCTTAAATCAGCATAGAAAATATACCCCCTCTTCACCTCTACTTTATTTTCCACCATACTCACACTCCGCTAACCATTTCTTCCGCCAAATCGTCTGCCTCATTTTCTGCTTCCAGCGCTTCGTTTGCCAAAGTTAAATTAAGTTGGGCCATCTCCAGGTATCCTTTCTGCATTTTCTCTCTAATATAACGCTTTTTCCTCTCATGTAAATACAATTTCATGGCCTCCCTAATAAATTCACTACGGGTCCTTTTTTCGGTTGCTACAATACCGTCTACCTCCTGCAGCAGATTGCTGGGTAGACTGATCATGATTCTCCTGGTTTCTGCCAATAAAGGCACCCCCTAAAAATGATATTAAAAGTATTTATTCGCACATATACTTAATCTTATACACTTTGGAATGAAATACTTTAGTATTCTATTTTTCCCAAAAGAGTCCTGGTACATTTTACCCGGCCTTTTTCAACATAAACCCGGGGGACTCTTTTGCTTACGGCACAGGTCACCTCATAGTTTATGGTCCCGAGCCAACGGGCCACTTCCTCGGTAGTAATGGATGCTTCTCCCTGCCTGCCTATAACTACCACTTCTTCACCACTCTGTATACCGGGGTCTGCACCTCCCAGGTTCACCATCATGTGGTCCATGCATATTCTTCCCACTACTGGAAACCTTTTTCCCCGGATCAACACCTCTGCTTTTCCCGAAAGCAGGCGGGAATAACCATCACCATATCCTAAGGGAAGAGAAGCAATCCAGCTATCCTCTTCGGTGACAAAGGTTCTGCCGTAACTGATACCTGTTCCAGGAGGTACTTTTTTTAAATAAATCACCCTGGTTTTCAGGGACATGACCGGCTTTAAGGACACCCTCTCTTTCTGGACCTCCCCGGAGGGATACAATCCATAAAGACTGATTCCCAAACGCACCATATTAAAGTGGGTTCCCGGCAGGTCTATGGCCGCGGCGCTGTTTGCCGCATGCCGCAGAGGTACCTCAATGCCCTTCTTTGAAAACAGGTCAATCATTTCTTCAAATCTAGCCAGCTGTTGCAGGGTATATGCCTTATCCTGTTCATCAGAGGAAGCAAAATGAGTATAGAAACCTTCAATGACTATAGAAGGCATTTTATTAAGTTCTTCAATGAAAGCAGCCAGTTCATCCCCGGAGGATAAACCCAATCTTCCCATTCCGGTGTCTACTTTAACATGGATTCTTGCGGTTTCACCCCTACTGCAGGCCTCCCGGGAAAGAGCCTGTGCCAGATCCAGGTGAAATACCGTGGGTACCAACCGATAATCCAGGAGTTCTCCGGCCTGTTCCTGAGGGGTATACCCCAGAATCAGTATAGGTGCTTTGATACCGGCTTTCCTCAGCTCAATTCCTTCGTCAATAAACCCTACTCCTAAATAATCGCAGCCGTTCTCTACCGCTGTCCGGGCCACCTCCACAGCTCCATGGCCATACCCATCGGCTTTTACTACTGCCATAATCTTGACCGACTTCCCCAGTATTCCCCGGAAAGACCTAAGATTATCAGCTAAATTATCAAGATTAATTTCAGCCCAGGTAGGTCGCAGCGAAGTAGGGCACGGCATTCACTAAACACTCCTATAATAACGGTATATGAAGGAATAGCTGCTGCTCCGTGTACCATTATCTACTGTAATATTTATTTTATTCCACAACATATTTGATTATTCCTGCTGGGAAAGAAGTTTAATAAATACCTAATTATAGAAAATCGCTTACACCGGGGGCATTCTGTCGTCCCCCAGCATAAAAGCATCATGCACGGTTTCTGCTGCCAGATTGATTTTGTCCTTTTTAATCAGGCAGGAAACTTTAATTTCCGAAGTGCTGATGATTTCAATGTTGATTTCCTTCTCTGCCAGAGCTTTAAACATTACAGCAGCCACACCGGGGGAATTGGCCATTCCGGCACCAATAATAGAAATTTTGGCCACATTTTCATCGTAATATATTTCTTTAGCCCCGATTAGATCCGATGCTGCTTTAAGCAAGGACAGGGTTTTGGGCAGGTCATCCTTATTGACGGTGAATAATATGTCGTTCTCCTGTTCCTTTCGAATACTCTGTACGATCAAATCTACGTTGATTCCCGCATCGGCAATACGGGTAAACACCTGGGCCGCAATGCCGGGCTTGTCGGGAACACCGATAATGGCCATCTTGGCCAGGTTTACATCACAGGCTATCCCACTGACTATGAACTTTTCTTCCAATGACGTTACCTCCCTGATGATCGTTCCCTCTTCCTCCGAAAAGCTGGAACGAACATGTATTTTAACCTTGTAGCGTTTTCCATATTCCACTGCCCTGGGGTGCATTACCCTGGCTCCTAAATTGGCCAGTTCCAGCATCTCGTCGTAGGATATAAAAGGTAGTTTACGGGCGTTTTTCACCATGTTGGGGTCAATGGTAAAGATACCGCTGACATCGGTATAAATCTCACAGACATCTGCTTTCAGGGCTGCAGCCAGGGCTACCGCGGTGGTGTCGGAACCCCCTCTTCCCAGGGTGGTAATTTCTTCCTCCTGGTCTGTTCCCTGAAAGCCAGCCACAACCACAACCTTTCCCTGGGACAGTTCCCCTAATATTCGCTTCGGATCGATATTAATAATTTTAGCCCTGCTGTGATTGGAATCTGTCAGCATCCCTGCCTGCCTGCCGGTCAGGGAAACGGCTTTCACCCCAAAGGTTTCCAGGGCTGTGCTGAGAAGGGCTATGGTAACCTGTTCTCCTGTGGAAAGGAGCATATCCAGTTCCCTTTCCGGAGGGGTCTGGGACAAATTATAAATCATTTCTACCAAAGCATCGGTAGTTTTCCCCATGGCGGAGACCACTACCACCACCTGGTTCCCCTCCTGCTGAAGTCCGGCCAGCTTTTGTGCAATATTTAGAATCTTGTCCAGGTCAGCCACGGAAGTGCCGCCGTATTTTTGTACTATTAGTGCCATTAACCGTGCCTCCCACAAAGTTTAGTTTTTTTGCAGAAAATATTTTAACAGCTGGACACCGGATAAAAATTCAATACCGGTGGCCGCCGCTGTTTCCTCATGAAAAAAGGAGATAGAACCCTCCCGGTGATCCCTGTGGTCATAAATAACAAAGGGAACCTGGTCTGCCGTATGGGTTTTTAGAGTAAGGGGGGTGGGATGGTCGGACAGGACCATGACTCTCAGGTTCTCAAAACGGTCCATGTTTCTTATGATTTCCCCTACTATTTTCTCATCAATTTCCTCTATTGCCTTAATCTTTGTCTCCAGGTCCCCCTGATGGCCCGCTTCATCAGGGGCTTCAATGTGTAGATAAACATAATCTCTTCCCTCTATCAATTCCTGCAGGGCAGCCCTGCCTTTTCCGAAAAAATCAGTGTGGATATTCCCCGTAGCTCCTGGGACTTCTACTACCCTGAGCTCCGCACACATTCCAATTCCCTTGATCAGGTCCACCGCGGAAATTACCGAACCCTCCAGGCCAAATTTTTCCCGGAAGGGTTTCAGCAGGGGCTTTTTGCCCTGCCCCCAGAACCACAGGCAGTTGGCCGGTTTCAGGCCGATGCTTTTCCGGGATTGGTTTACCGGATGTCCTGGGAGAAAAGAACCAGCCTTCCTCATGAGCCCGGCCAGTATTTCCCCGCCCTCTCCCTGGGGTAAGTAGGGACCTATTTTTCCATCGGAAATATCATGGGGAGGGATGAGCTCCATCTTCTCAGCCCCTCCTTTCCAAACCATCAGGTGACGGTAGCTGATTCCCGGATAAAACTGTATGTTTTCATCGCTGAGATTTTGGTTTACCTCTTCAATAAGCTGCGAGGCCTCGGAAGAGGTAATCTCTCCAGCACTGTAATCCACCATAACTTTCTGGTTAAAATCTTCATCCTCCGATAGTGTTACCAGGTTGCAGCGAAAGGCAACATCCTCTTCTCCCAGGTCTACTCCCATGCTTACCGCTTCCAGGGGAGACCTGCCCGTGTAGTAAAATTCCGGTTCATAGCCCATGACGGAAAGGTTGGCCACATCACTTCCCGGGGGGAACCCTTTCGGTACGGTAGTGACCATGCCCATTTCACCTTTTTGGGCTAAAGAATCTATGTTGGGAGTATGGGCCGCCTCCAGGGGAGTTTTCCCCCCTAACTGCTCAATTTTATAATCGGGCATACCATCGCCCAGGACAACAATGTATTTGCATTTAGTCATATTCAGGACCTCTTTACTTTTTAATAATATTGACATCATGCACTACGCTGCACCAATAAATAGTCCCCTTGTCTTACTCTTTGTTTTCCACCCGGATTATCTGACTGATTTCTTTTATGGCGGGCAGGGCCTCTATTTTCTCAATGGCCTTGAAGAAATTCTCCTCCACAATGTGGTGGGTGACCAGCACGATTTCGGCGGTGTCCTCTACTTTCCTTTTCTGAATAATCATATCCAGGCTGACCTTTTCCTCTCCAAATATACTGGAAAGGTTGGCGAAAACACCAGGTTGGTCAATGGCCTTTAACCGGAGATAAAACTTTGATTTATAGCTGCTCAGAGGCTTGATGGGCTTGGGGGCAAACTCTACTTCCATTATATCGCTGTCCACCTGGTGGTTTATCAGGCGGGCGACCTCAATAATGTCCGCCACCACCGCGCTGCCGGTGGGCATCTGTCCGGCTCCCCGGCCATATAACATGATTTCCCCCACGGCATCCCCCTCAAAAAAGATGGCGTTAAATTCGTAGTTAACTGCTGCCAGAGGGTGATTTTGAGGGATCAGGGTGGGATGTACCCGGAGCACAATACCCTCCTCCTCCCGGTCACCAATGGCCAAAAGTTTCAGCTTATACCCCAGCTCTTCGGCGTAACGGATATCCCTCAGGGTGACTTTGTCTATGCCCTCGGTATAAATACTGTCCATTTCGATGGACGCATTAAAAGCTAGGGAGGCCAGGATGGCCAGTTTATAGGCTGCATCCTTGCCCAGTACGTCTGAACTGGGGTCCTGTTCGGCGAAACCTTTTTCCTGGGCTTCTTTCAGGGCATCGGCGTAACTCATCTCCAGTGTGGTCATTTGTGTTAATATATAGTTGGTGGTACCGTTAATGATACCCATAATTTTTAAAATCTTGTTGGCGGCCAGACAGTGTTTTAAAGGCCTGATTATAGGGATGCCACCGCCCACACTGGCTTCGTAAAATATACTGACTCCATTTTCTTGAGCCAGCTGAAAAAGCTCCCGGCCGTGCTGAGCCAAAAGGTCTTTGTTGGCCGTCACCACATATTTCCCATTTTTTAAGGCGCCTTTGATAAACTCTTTTGCCCTGTCCACTCCGCCTATAACTTCGACTACTATCTGAATATCGGGATCCGTGATAATCTCCTGCGCATCAGTTACCAGCTGAACCCCTTCCAACCCTGCAGGCCTTTCCTTGTCCAGGCTTCGTACCAGCACCTTTTTAATCTTCAGAGAGGTTTTAATTTTCCCTTCAATTTCAGCTCCATTATTCGATAATATATTCACTACTCCGGAACCTACATTGCCGCATCCCAGCAAACCAATATTGATAATTTCTTTACCCATTTTTGCCCCTCCATTTAAAAAAATTATGGCTCATTCTTTTTAACAATAATTCTGCATAACTGCCGAATATCCTGTTTTCGCCACAAATAAAATAAAAAACACGGATTATCTCCGTGCACAGGATTAATGCGTTAGGGAAGAAGCAACTTTTACCATCTGCTCAGGTTCCAGCTCCCCCGTTATAATATATTTTTTCCCTGCAGTATACCAGTATAGAGTGGTGATTTCCCCATCCTCCTGGATAATGCCCTGTTCCTCCCCCAGGGGGACCTTTTTGGCTCCAGGGGCGATGGCTCCGTTGGCAGCATCCCCGAAAGCCACCGGTTTTCCTTCAACCCCCTGCTCCTGTTGAATCAAGGAAAACTGTCCCAATCCCCGGTAATGAAAAATTACTGCCCGGTGGCCTGGCTCTTCGGCCATGGTAATCAAGTTCAGCTCCGCCCCGGGAGGCAGATAAGAGGGCAGCCGCAGAGGGAAATCCACAGCCGCCTTTACCTCCTTCAAGGTGAGGGATAAAACATCGCACTCCGCCGAGGCCTCCTCCCAGGAAAAATCCGATTCAAAAAGCGCCGGGTCAATCTCTTCGTTTAATACGATTTCCTTATAGCGAAACACGGTTCGCAGGTTTTCCTGATCATCATAAACCTCAATGATAAAGGGGACCAGTTTCTTTTTTTCCAGCCATATTTTTTCCCTGTGCCATTGAGAAGTCTGTTCCTTTGGAGTAACCTCCAGTATGTAAAATGCATTACTGTCATGGGTTTCTTCGCCGGTAATATGTAACTCTCTGGCCTGTAATAAATTCTCCCAAAATCCCGACAGCAGAAAAGGATTTTGGCTTTCTTCCTGATGCGGGCTGCTTATTTTATAGTAATCTTTCAGTTCCGGGTGATAGATCCAGGTGTCTTCCCCTGAACCGATAATCACCTGACGGGCCTCCCCACCGGTCACTTCCAGACGATACAGGCCCGGACTTTGAAACCACTGTTCCAGGTTGTAAACTTGGGAAGATTCGAAGGAAACAATCTCCATTTCCATTCTCACCTGGTAGGTTTTTACCCTTTCCATTCGCTTTTCTATATTACTCGCAAGCCTCTCCGAAGACATGCTGCAGCCGCCCAGTAAAAACACATATAGAAATACAATGAACAACCATAAATTGGTAAGCTTACTTTTCTTTATCCGGAGTAGCCCCCTTTTTTAATGGTTTTATTTTACTGCTGGTGTATGGACCGAATAATATCCTGCCTGCTTATAATCCCCACCAGTTTACCCTGGGAATTTACCACCGGGACGCGGTTGATTTCCTTTTCAACCATGAGGGTAGCAATATCCTCCAGGGGAGTCTCCTCCTCCACTGAGATAATTTTTGAACTCATCACATCGACTGCTTTCGTAGCTACCATTTTTTTTAAGTCCTTTTCAATCCTTCGGGGTTCATCAAAATAGAATACTCCCCCTAAGATTTCAATAAAGGCTGGAATTTTGAATTTTTTACCCTGGTATATCAGGTCTCCCTCAGTGATGATTCCCACTACCCTGCGGTCTTCATTTACCACCGGGACTCCCCCGATTTCATATTCCAAAAGGACCTTGGCCACATCCTGAACCGTATCAGTCTCCTTAACCGTAATCACATCTTTTTTCATTATATCCTGCGCTTTCACTTCATTCCACCTCCGCTTTTCTATTTCTATTGTTCTCATCTTCATAGTATAATTATAAGCAATATTTTACAATAAATCACGGTTAAAGTAAAAATGTTTTTCCTTCGCTTTCTCTGGGGGACTTGAGAAGGCTTTTATGGTTCCGGAAAGTTCTTTAATCAGGTCCGTGGCTGCCAAGCCCGCCTCTCCCACATGATGGGCCGCCCGATCCCCTGCCAGGCCGTGCAGGTAAACTCCCACCAGGGCAGCCTCCGCTGTGGAAAGCCCCTGGCCTATAAGGCCTGTAATCAGGCCGGTAAGAACATCCCCGGTACCTCCGCTGGCCATCCCGGGATTGCCGGTAAGGTTTACATAAACCTCTCCCGAAGGAAGAGCGGTAACTGTCCGGGCTCCCTTCAGTACCAGGGTTATCTGCCAGGTTTCCGAAAATTTTTGGGCCACCTGAAGCCTATCCCTCTCCACCTCCGTCACGGTACTGTCCAGCAGCCGGGCCATTTCCCCCGGATGAGGGGTCAGTACCAGGGGCTGCGGCGCCTCCTTCAGCAGAGACAGATTTCTTGAAAGGAGAGTCAGGGCCCCGGCATCTAACACCAGGGGAACAGGGGTATTCTTGATGATTCCTTCCAGCAGTAAATAAGCCTCCTGATCGGGATGAATCCCCGGGCCAATCCCTGCGGCATCACAGTTTTCCAATAATGAAAGCACCGGGTCCAACGCATTGGAGGAAAGGCCCTGGCCCAGGGTTTCCGGCAGGGGATAAGTCATTACCTCGGTGAGTTTTGCCTCCAGAATGGAGTTCAATCCTGCAGGAATACCTAATGTAATCAGCCCTGAACCGCTTCGCAGGGCCGCCTGGCCGGACAAGGCCGGCGCACCGGTTAGCCCCGGTGAACCTCCCAGGATCAGCACTCTCCCATAAGTTCCCTTGTGAGAGTTGGGCGTTCGATGGGGTAAAAGAGCCCTCACCATATCCTCCGTTATCAGGTTAACCCGAACGTCGGGGTCCTCCATCACTTCCCGGGGCATACTGATATCTCCCACAATTATTTCTCCGGTAAATTCTGCTCCGGGATAAAGGAATAATCCCTGTTTAGGCAGAGCAAAAGTAACCGTCCTGTCTGCTTTTACAGCCCGGCCCAGGACTTCCCCGGTATCCCCGTGAATCCCTGAGGGGATATCTACAGAAATAACTGTTTTTTCTGCCCGGTTAATGCGGTCTATGGCCTCACCCATCAGGCCCCTGACCTCACTGGTCAGGCCCGTTCCCAACAGGGCATCTACCACCAGGTGAGAATGGATCAGCTCTCTTTCCAGAGTAAAAAGGTCCTCTTGTTTCAGTATATGTCTGGGTTTAACCCCCATATGCTTTAAAATCAGAAAATTTACCAGGGCATCCCCCTTATAATCCTCCTCCAGGGAAAAAGCAAAAACCTCCAACCTTACCCCCAGGTTAATAAGATGCCTGGCAATTACAAAGCCATCTCCACCATTATTGCCTTTCCCAGATATTACCACT
>PWJM01000150.1 GCA_003560915.1 Syntrophomonadaceae bacterium | reverse complement strand
TGAGGTTTTCCCGTTAAACCGGACACTGTTAAGTTAGCTATTCTGCTAAATTCAGCCAATTGCTGATTATTTTGAAAACCCCGTTCTTGTAGTCATGCCGCCAATGCCAAATTACGGCATTGTCAGCCCTCTTATAGGGTGAAAAAACGTCTTGGCTGTAAAGGGTCTCCGGCTGCGCCTCCGATGAACTCGCTGCGCTCGACCTTGACAGCCTGAGGTAGTTTGAGATTTTAGGCAGCTATTTTTTCTGCAAAAGATTCTCTATATACGGCCGGTCTCATGTAGCCCAGCGCCTGGTGTCTCCTTTTGCGGTTATAGAAGATTTCGATGTACCAGAATATGTCTTTATAGGCTTCTTCGCGGGTCTCATATTTCTTATGGTAGAGCATTTCACATTTGATGGTGCTGAAAAAAGTCTCGGCACAGGCATTGTCGTAACAGTTCCCTTTCCGGCTCATGCTACAAATAATGCCATGTATATTTAGAAGTTTCTGGTATTCTTTGCTGCAATATTGGACCCCTCGATCTGAGTGATGAATCAGTCCTTCCAAGGGCTTGTACCTGTTAATTGCATTTTCCAATGCTCTTTTACAAAGTGATGTTTTCATATTATCTGCGGTGGCCCAGCCTACGATATCTTTTGTATGTATGTCTTTAACGGTGGCTAAATACAGCCAGCCTTCTGAGGTGTCCAAGTAACTGATATCAGTTACCCATACGGCATTTGGCCTTTCGGTTTTGAAGTCCTGGTTTAAAAGGTTTTCTGCTACCGGCAGCTGGTGGTTTGAGTCAGTGGTAGCTTTAAATTTCCTCTTACGTCTTGAATACAGGTTGTTCTCTTTTTGGATTCTATACAATCTGTTTCGACTACATTTGGGGAATTTTTCTCGAACATCTTCAAGTAATTTATCCAGTCCATATATACCGCCGCTTTCATCGTAGCTTTTTTGGGCAGCTTCAAGTATTTTCTGATTTTCAAGATCTCGTTTACTGGGTTCTTTGTTTATCCAGTCGTAATAGCTGCTCTGGGTTACATCAAGTACTGAGCACATATTCGCAACCGGAAACTCGGAGCTGTGTTTACTAATAAAAGAGTAAACTATTTCTGGTTCTTTGTCGCAAATATGGCTGTGGCTTTTTTTAATATTGCCACTGCCTCCTCAAGCTCTGCATTTCTGCGTTTTTCGGCTTTAAGTTCCTTTTCAAGCTCTGAAATCCTTGCACTTTCAGGCTTCTCACGGTGCTTTTGTTCGTTAAGCCAGTTGCGCAATGTCTGAGAATTGATTCCAAGATCTTTTGCTACACTTGAAACGGATCGGTTATCTTCTTTAACAAGCTTGATGGCATCTTTCTTAATTCATCACTATACCGATTTGAATAATTTGACATTTATATCTCCTCCACATGATTTATTATACCTAACTCATGTGTGTCCGACAGATCGGGTATAGGTCATAGGATTTAGAATCTACCTGCTAATCTATTACATTTATCCCATTATGACATTAAAAGTCCAAAAGATACTTTACCGACCGCGGTTTCGGACAATTAGATCAGCTGCATTTTGTCCTCCCAGAACAACCATGGGGGACCCGCCGCCGGGGTGAGTGCTTCCCCCCACGAAATACAGATTAGGAATGTTCCCTAACCGGCTGAAGGGACGTAAAAAAGCATCCCGCCCGCGGTTGGA
Source organism: Syntrophomonadaceae bacterium (assembly GCA_003560915.1). GTDB lineage: Bacteria > Bacillota > Dethiobacteria > SKNC01 > SKNC01 > Contubernalis. The sequence goes on along the minus strand of PWJM01000150.1, from coordinate 8,681 downwards.
AGCGGGACCATATAAAGTGCCGCGGTAAGCATAAAACCGCTCTGCAATCAGAGAGGGGTCAACGATTTCTGAGGCTGTAAGACCTTTTCGCAGGTTTATGCCCCGTTGATTTAATCCCATATAAATTCTTTCTTCCACGTTCTTTTTATCCAGGGCTGCTTTTCCCCCTTTGTTTAAGGGGGGTGCATTGATTAATATAAATATGTTGTCCCCCTGGGGAGAAATATCGGGGTCCGTCTTGGAGGAGGTGCACAGGTAAATGGTGGGGTCATCACCGTACCGGGAGTGCTGAAATATATCGGAAAACTCTTTTTTCGGATCCTCTCCGAAAAATACGTGGTGGTGATGGAGGGGCAGGCGGCAGTTCTGGGCTGCCAATATAACGAAGGCAGAAATAGAAGGTTCATAGCCATTAATTTTACGATCCGTCAGGGAGGGGCGATCTGAAGAATCCAGCAAACGGGGAACCTGGGTTAAAAGATCTCCGTTTAAAATGAAGACATCCCCCTGTATGCTTTCCTCTCCATGGGTGATAACTTCACGTATCAAGCCATCCTTTACCTTGGCCTGAATAACGTCGGTTTCTGTCCGAAAGGTTACGCCAAGCTTTTGGGCTGCCCGCACAAAACCCCGGGCAATCTGGTGATTGCCTCCCCTGGTGTAGTAAACACCCCCGTGAAGTTCCAGGTATCCAATCAACCCAAATGTTGCCGGAACCCGGTAAGGAGAGGATCCAATATATGTGGCATAGCGGTTAAAAGCCCTTATGATCCGCTCATCATAAAAAAATCTCCTGTGAAAATGGTCCAGGTTTTCAAGGGGGCGGGACCGGAGCATACCCAGGGCCAGGGGAGTTGACAAATAATCTCTCCAGGAGGAAAAGGTGCGATAAAAAACATGCTTATTGGCAAGATGGTAAAGTTTTTTAACTTCCTCCAGGTATGCAGGATAATTTCCAGCAGACTTTTCATCTAGTTTTGCCAGTTCCTCCATCATCTCCCCAGGTTCCGAAGAAAAATAAAAGGAGGATCCATCGGAAAAAACATTTTTAGTATGCCGGGGGATCCGGATGAATTGAAAATAGTCCTCGGGATTTAATCCTGATCGCCCCAAAACCTCTTGAAAAACGTGGGGCATGGTAATGGTGTTGGGGCCAAAATCAAAGGAGTGAGTACCCAGCTTGACCTGGTGCATCCTGCCTCCAAGATGACTGTTCTTTTCCAGGACCGTGGTTTCATAACCTTGTGCTTGAAGGCGAATCGCCGCCGAAAGGCCAGCAAGTCCACCACCTATAATAACGGCTTTTGGGGATGCTGCCATTGATTATTCTCCCTTCCCTTGAGGGGTGACCTTCTGAGTTCAGATATTTTTAAAAATCCCATTGTTCCAAAAAAAAGAGCACCATCTCCCGTATTAAAAATAATTCATAGGGTCGGCACAAAAAAACCATTTACTCTTGGGGATGGAGTTATAAAATTAAGAAAACATAACCGGTTTGCAGCATGAAAGATTCAGGCTTTAGCACTTTCCCCCCTGCTTGTAAATATTACAATTAGGGCAATAATTAAAACAATTTGCTGCAACGTAAACATCAAGAAGCCCTATTTTTATGGCATATATGGCGGAGAGGAAGGGATTTGACCCCCCGAACGGCTCCCACCGTTACTCGATTTCGAGTCGAGCGCCTTCAGCCTCTCGGCCACCTCTCCGCAAAAAAAATATGTTTAATCTATTTTCTCCGCTCTTTAAAAAACCTCTGCATAATTTCAGCACAGGAATCTTTTAGAATTCCTTCTTCTATCTGCATACAGTGGTTAAAGCGGCTGTCCTGAACCAGATTGTAAAGGGAACCGCATACTCCGGCCTTTGCATCCCGGGCACCAAAGACCAGTGTTCCCACCCGGGCTTGAATCAGAGCGCCGGCACACATGGGACAGGGTTCCACCGTAACATAGAGAGTCGTTCCACTCAGTCTCCAGGAGTTTAAAACCCTGGAGGCCGCCTGAATAACCAGGATTTCGGCATGGGCGGTGGGATCTCTTCTTTCTTCCTTCAGGTTGTGAGCTCTGGCAATGATTCCACCTTCTTTTACCAGGACCGCACCAATAGGAACCTCTCCTTTTTCAAAAGCCTTTTGTGCTTCTTCCAATGCTGCCCGCATATATAGTGTGTGGGGCATATTTTTACCTCATTATATAGTAATTGCGGAAATACTATGCTTTCCCTGGTTCAAAGACACACCTATCCGCTGCATATATAATTCCCGCTAATTTATTATTCTACATGATTAAAGTAATTTGTCAATGTGAACAACTTAATACAAGATGCCGCCTCAGGGCGGCACCTAAATAACAGCATATGAGATTCATCCTGTATTAATCTTTATTCCCGTTCACAACGCTGTACAGCTCTCTTGATATTTCCTCAATTTTGTAGGGTTTGGTTACCCTTCCTTTGAAACCATAATCATCAAAGTTTGATATGACCGGGTCGTTAAAATAACCACTGGAAACAATTACTTTTACGTCAGGATCGATGCTGCGCAATTTTTTAACAGCCTTTTCCCCTCCCATCCCTCCGGGAATGGTCAAGTCCATAATCACGGCATCAAAGGGCTTCCCTTTAAGCTTTTCCTCTTTATAGAGTTTAATAGCTTCTCTGCCATCTCTAGCAAAACCCGTTTTATATCCTAAAACATTTAGCATTTCTCCCGCTACCGTTCTTATTGATTCTTCATCATCCATAACTAAGATTTTGCCCTTTCCGGGAAGAATCTTTTCCTCTCTTTTATACAGTTTACCGATATCCTCCTGTAAAGCAGGAATATATAAATAAAACGTTGTCCCGGAACCGATATTGGATTCCACACTGATGAAACCTTGATGCCTTTTTAATATAGAATAACATATGGAAAGACCCAGTCCATTCCCGTTCTGTTTGGTGGAAAAAAAGGGATCAAATATCTTATCTATAATTTCTTCGGGTATACCCTTCCCCTGATCCTTGATGGAAATTTTCAAATATTTACCATGAGGTAAGGGAATCGAAGTCAGACAGTCTTTATCAATTTCAATATTTTCTGCGCCTATAAAGATTTTACCCTTCTGGGACATGGCTTGAAGGGAGTTTTCTATGATATGGTTGATTACCTGGCTCATCTGCCCTTCATCTATTCTGGTTAGAAATAAATTATCAGTAAAATTATAATAACATTTCACCCTTGACCCACTCATAGCGGAAGTTACCGCTTTATTGATCACTTCTGTCATGCAGGTAACTTTTCTTACCGGTTCTCCTCCCTTGGCAAAAGTCTGCAGCCGATTAGTTAAATCTTTAGCTCGACAAACAGCCCGCTCTATTTCTTCCAATCTTTTATAAATCTTGTTGTCTTTGTTAATATGTAGTTTAGAAAGGGATACATTCCCTAGAATAACCGCTAAAGCATTATTAAAGTCATGAGAGATCCTACCCGCAAAAAGGCCAATCCCCTCCAGTTTGCTTACTTTTTTAAGTTCTTCAGCCATTCTTTTTCTTTCCGAGATATCTCGTATTACTGCATAGACAGCAGCCCTTCCTTTATAATTAAAGGGAATCAATGCGGTTTCCACATCCTTGCATTTTCCGTCTATGCAAATATATTTTTCTTCCTTGAATTCATTGCAGTTTGTTTCTACGCTGATATTGCGGTAATTCTGTCGGTAATCAGGATGAACATAGTCTATTATGCGTTTTCCTTTTAGTTCATTTTTATGCGAAAGCCCCAAGATATTGGCGGCCGATGAATTTCCAAAGACGATTACTCCATCACAGTATATGATGATTGCCGTGGGGGCAAGCTCAGCAACCTGATGAAGGGACATGTCACTTATTTTCTGTTTCAGCTTCAGCAGCTGCGGGGATTCCAAAGCTAATTTTTCTTCAATTATATTATTAAAAACGAAATTAACTAACCTTAAATTCCCCTCTTGGTCACTAACTCCTGCAGCATGAACAGAGACGGTCATCCTGGACCCGTCTCTCTTCATCACCTGTAATATTCCACGGGCACTCTTTTGAGCACTTGTTAAATGAACATAAAACTCTTCAAAATTTTTTATACCATTGAACTCTACAAAATTTATTAAGTTTTCCCCGAATAAATCACAAAAGCTGTAACCAAAAGTATTTAGCCACATCCGATTTACCTGGAGGATGCATCCCTGCCGGTCTGTTACCAAAAAGCTCAGGGGGGCATCCTCAAAAAAATGCCGATATGGATCTTGTTCCAAATTAAAATCACTGTCTAACCTTTTAGTCGCATCAATCATATGAAAGCCATACCTCCTGATAAAGGATACACAAATTTCAAAATTGAACATATTAACAACTTGTTTACCCCTTCTTCATGGAAAGACTCTTTCCCTTGTTAAATTTTGTAAGTTTATGTCGAAGCTAAAAATTTTTTACAATTATTCTGCACCTTCTACCAAATTTTTGTATTTTTATAGAAAATAGGATATGCCAAAAACAGCAAAATATTTTTTTAAATCCATTTAGGAATTAAAGATTATTATGTTATTGACGATTATCATAATAAGGCAGTAAATTGACATCGACGTAAGTGCGATTTTTACTTTACCCTTTCTTAAATGAAGGTCTTACAAATCTAAACAAAAGGACAGAGCCAATGAATTTTTTTATTACTAGACAGCCGGTCTTTTATAAAACTGAATCTATTTTTGGCTATAAGTTGATATACAGCCCATTATCCAATGAACCTGACGACGAAGACATTGAAAACAGCAATCTTCTTGATAGTATAATGTCTGTAGGTAAACAAACGCTCTCCTCCGGGGAAAAAATATTCTTAGACTTTTCTAGCTCCCTGCTTGAAAAAGAATTTTTATACCGTAAAGATACTTTCGTTCATATTACGAAAGATATCCCTGGGGACTCTTTATCTGTATGTAAAGAATTAAAAAAAGCAGGATATTATATTGCCCTGAATTCTGACTGCTTAGAAATTCAAGAGAATATTATTAACCACTGTGATCTGGTGGTAGTTGATTTTAGGAATAAAAATGCTGAATATTTTTGTGGGGAATTAATTAAATTGTTTAGTCCAAAGATTTTTGCTGATAATATTTCTACCAGAAGATCTTTTGACAAGGCAGTTATAAGTGGGTGCACTTATTTTAACGGCGAATATTTTAAAATGCCGGTATCAGAAGGTAAAAAACCCCTCAGTGGAAACAGATTTGTTTATATTGAGCTTCTCAAAGAGGCAAATAGCCCTGATCTTGACTTTCAAAAGATAGAATTTTTAATTAAAAAAGACGTAACCATTACCTATACCTTATTGAAGTACATAAATTCCGCAGCTTTTTATTTTGTTAATGATATTACTTCTGTTAAACAAGCGCTGGCTTTGCTGGGCCAAAAAGGTACGGTTAAGTGGCTTTCCTGGATAGTCTTAAGTGTAATGTCACAAAGAAAACCTGGAGAGATTATCACCCTGTCACTGATTAGAGCGACTTTTTCAGAGGAAATTGCTGAAAAAATCGGTTACATTAACAGTTTTAATTTCTTCATCATGGGCTTGTTTTCTTTTCTAGATATTATGCTTGATTGTCCCATGAAAGAAGCTTTAAAAGAAATCCCCGTATCCAGTGAAATCAAAGATGCTTTACTGGGAATAGATAATGATTATAAACTAATACATGACTTAGTTCTTGCTTACGAGCAGGGTAACTTTCAAAAAGTATTAGAAATAACTAACAGTTTTAACATTGAAGCCCGTGAAATTATTCTGGCTTATATAAAAGCTTTAAATAGTGTAACTGAAAATTTACTCACAGCATAAACAATAGAAACAGGGGCCAATAAGTAAAGGGATATGCCTACACTTATTGGCCCCTGTGACAAAAAAATTTATCGATAATTAATGAATTGCAGGTCCAGCTGATAATTCTGTTCTTTTAGAAAAACAATAACTTTTTGTAGGTCATCCCTGTTCTTTCCCGATACACGGACCTGATCATCCATTATTTGCGCCTGCACCTTTAGCTTTAAGCCCTTAATATCTTTCACCATTTTTCTCGCTGTCTCCGTTTCAATACCTTGTTTAAGCCTGATAGCCTGGCGAACCAGCCCACCACTGGCATCTTCTACCTTACCATACTCCAGGTTTCTTATGGGCACCTTTCGGCGCAGCATCTTGCTCTGAAGGATGTCTATAACACTCTTCAGCTTATATTCGTTGTCAGAGATAATTATGATATTTTCATCTTCCACGCTTAACTTGGATTTAGTATTTTTAAAATCATACCTCTGTTGAATTTCCTTTGTGGTTTGGTTAACGGCGTTATCCACTTCCTGCATTTCTATTCTGGAAACCACATCAAAAGATTCTTGTTTGGCCATGGGAATCACTCCTTACCTGTATTGAAGGTATTACTGCCACAACATTATTTTGTCTAATTTATTAAAAGGTCAGCAGTTTAAAGAATTCGATGAAAGAGGGTCTACCAAAACTTGTTCCTGTTGTGGTGCTACCCAAAAGATGCCTCCCGGTAAGAGAATCTACGTTTGTAAAGCTTGTGGCTTCAAAACCGAAAGAGATGTTAATTCTGTTCTAAATTATCTAAAAAACCATAATTATGCTTTGTGGCAAAGCCTGGGCGATTCGCTCAGTATCGTTGGTTACAAGTTAAACCCTTTAACTGGCGCAAACCGAAGGAACTATCATCGTTCCCTCATCTTGAACTACCAGTATGCGCGGGGTCTATTGATCCCGTGAGGATGTCACGCAGTTTTTACTATATCATATTAGCTGTTGAGAGGAAAGCAATTTTTGATTAAAATGCTGCCAAAATATAAATCCACCGGAGCATATAACTCCCGTGGCAGCTTGTTTTTAAGTGGCGCGCCCGGCAGGACTTGAACCTGCGACCTACAAGTAATCCCACATTACCCTCGTTCTCCACACTGACTTTTATCGTTCCCGGTTTGGCAAAAGCCAGGTTATCGTTACCGATTCTAAGGTTGAAGTTCTTAAAAGTTAGATTTTGCTGGCTAAAACGCAGCCGTAGTGTGCGATTACCTTCTTCGTTTAGTTCATTGGCCATAACTTCATGTCTTGAAGAATGCCTCATCCTCGTAATGAAAATATCAAAGTCATCGCCATCTACAGTACTTTCAATACGGTAATAGTTGCTTCGAATAGGGCGTCTTTCCAATCCTTGTATTACCATCTCCGAATAATTGATATAATTTTCTGTAAAGTGCAGCCATTCTTTTGCCGTGCAGGTACCATATTCCCTCATAGCGGCATTGACAGCAAATAAAACATCATTCGCTTCTTTACAAGCAGTATTAATTAATCTATATCCGGCTGTAGATTAAGCCCGTATAATTGTGTAAAAAGAAAATGAGCCACAAACTCAATTCCCTCGGTTAAAATACAGGGGTCACAAATCCCAAGCCGAGGAGGATCGAATCCATGGTACAGTTTAATATTAACTTAACCGAAGAAGAATTGCACGGACTTTTTTTAAACAACGGGCGAGACGATGCCGTTGCAAAACTGTTGGAAATAATTTTTAATCAGGTACTCCGGGCCCAGTCTACCTAACAGCTTTGTGCTGAACCCTATAAATGAACGGAACAGCGTAGAGCTTACCGTAATGGCAGCTATGATCGGGGCCTGGTAACCCGGATTGGAACTCTTAAGTTGCGTATCCCAAGACACCGAAATAATGCCAACTAATTATGGGAACTTTTCGTCCGGCAATTTAAGGTATTTTATACCGATGTTAGCACGTAAAAAATTCTTCCTTTTTCCCTCTTATTGTCCTTTTTTACACTTTCATCCCTCGGAAATCCCATCCTCAGGGTATTATTTTTACCTTCTTTTGCCTCTTGTTTTCCACAACATGACATACCTAGAATATTTTACTAACAATGTAATTATTTATTGTTTCGGCATGAAGTGATAAATTTCCTGTTATATTTTGTTATTTTTTCCCCTATTGAAGATACTTTTGCTAATTCATTTTGAAGATAAAAAAGTAGAGGGGGTGAGCCCTCTACTTTTGTTTAAATGGCATATATTTATTTATATTATCTGCCTACGTATTCGCCATTTTCAAATACACCTATATATTTGATATCTCCTGTAGTAAAATATTCGATCCCCTGTCCGTGGTATTTATCATCCTTAAATTCGCCCTCATATTGAATTTGTCCGTTATCATAATAAAGTGTTCCTTGACCATGTGTCAAGCCAATTTTCCATTCACCTTCGTAGGCAATTGTTCCGTTTGGGTAATATACAGTTGCCTGTCCATGTGGTAAACCGTCTTTAAATTCGCCTTCAGTAAAAATTGCTCCTGATTCATAAAAAATAGTTCCTCGCCCATGAGGTTTACCATTTTTTACTTCACCAATATATTTACCCCCATTATAATCTACTGTTTGGCCTTCTAAGTTTGAATCATCTTTATCAGAAATTACTTCTTTTTCAACTACTGCCTCTCCCACAAATTCAAAGCTTCCATGCCAGCTTCCATAATTACTGGTTGTAACTCCATTTTGATTGCTGCCATTGTAGCTGGCTAATCCAGGCAGTATCTTGACAGTAACAATCCCTCTCTCACCTGGCTTGAGAATGCCTGCATGTACTGCAGCCTTTCCCAAATCAG
>PWJM01000010.1 GCA_003560915.1 Syntrophomonadaceae bacterium | reverse complement strand
CGCTTGTTTCGGAAGGGTTTAAAAACTGGAGAGGAATGGTTAATGCCGGAGGCAGGAGAATAATGAGATCGATTTATATTGATGTGAGAAGCATTGGCTTTTGTGATGAAAAGATGCTTGCCAAATTCGAAAAAGTTCATTACCTGAAAGATTATATTAAAAAGCGCAAGCAAGAAGTTGAAGAATATAACATTAAGCACAATTTTGATGCCTCCAATCCTGTTAATGGAAGGCGAATGACTAACCTTGGCACATTCAGGGCATATATAACAAATTACCTTTCAAACCACCCCCTGGTTAGGCAGGACCTGATATATATGGTTAGGCAGTTACAACCAAATGAAAAAGGGTTGCCTCTCGAAGTCTATTGTTTTGCAAGAACAGTTGAGTGGGTTGAGTATGAAAAAATACAGGCTGATATTTTCGACCATATATTATCAGTTATATCATTTTTTGATCTTAGATTATTTCAGTATCCCTCGGAGGTGAATGTCAGTTTGCAGGATAAAGCCCTGGGAGGAAAATGAAGGGCGTAAGGGTTGGCAGGCCTTATGGTTGATGGGAAGATGTTAAATTTGTTACCTTGTTAATTAGATGAAAATTTGTATATTAGTATTGTAAATTCATTGATGTTTTGAAAAACTATTATAAGATATTAGGAGTTTCGCAGACATCTTCCCCGGAGGTGATCAAACAGGCATATCGCAACAAAGCGAAAACTTGCCATCCGGACATTTATTCAGGTGCTGATTCTAAAGAGAAATTTCAGCTTATAAATGAAGCTTACCAGATTCTAAAAAATGATAACAAAAGACGGTTGTATGATTATCGTCTTAACATTGGCTTGCAACGTGACAGAGCCTATAATTACCGCAGAAAATACCCTTACAGTAATAATTTTTATAACCGGAGGCCTTATTATACAACCAGGGCTTATGCTCAGGAGACACAAAAGGAGTATTTTAAGTATGAGAAAATATTTGATAATGTATTATTTATTTTAATGATTTTATTGGGGCTTTATGCAGTTGGGTTCGGCTTTTTCAGGTTGTTTTATGACCAGGTTGATGGAGTAAACCCTATTGCAGGCATAATTGCCGGTGCGATATTTACTTGTGTCATTATATATGGGTGGATAGTGAGGATAAGGAAGGGTTGATGTGTTTACAGGTTTTTTATGGGTTATGGTTGATTATGATATTATCTTTCATCTTGTCCTGCCAGGTAGTTAAGCAGAAAAATGAGCATAAACCCTATTAACATCAATGCAGATATTTGCAGTATCATAGGGTCTTCGTTATATATTTGATGAAATTGCCCCGGAGAGATGCTTCGTTCTACGAGGGGTATTTCTTCACCATGTTTGTTCAGCCCTGTTTCCAGCACCCTTTTCCATGGCCATAGCTTGTTAAGTGAGCCAATCATTAAGCCGGTAAGAATAGCCATGGTATAATCGGAATACTTCTTCAGAAGCCATGAAACAATGTTGGAGAAAAGTATCAGGCCAACGACGCAGCCTGCTGCAAAAACTGCAAGAATTTCAGCATTAAGTTCATTTACAGCATTAATTATATATTCATATTTTCCTAATAGCAGCAGAATAAAGCTTCCTGATATTCCGGGCAGTATCATTGCGCAAACGGCTATGCTTCCGCTCAAAAAGACGTGATATAAGGTTTCGGGTGTGGTTGCAGGAGTTGCCAGGGTTATATAAAAAGCTATGGCTGTACCTGCCAGAACAAATAAGACAGTAAGGGTATTCCATTTGTGAATTTTTCTGCTGATGTATATTGCAGAAGCTATTATCAGGCCGAAGAAGAATGCCCAAACGAGCATCTGGTGGTGTTCCAGCAGCCATGATATTAACTTTGCAAGAGAAAAGATGCTTACCAATACTCCTGAAAATACAGCTGTGAGGAAGTTGCCATTGATATGCCTCCATGCTGCAACAGGTTTTCTTTGAAGCAGTAGCCTCAAGAATTGTATGTTTATGGATTTGATGCTGTCAACCAGTTTTTTATAAATACCTGTGATAAAAGCAATAGTGCCGCCTGACACACCCGGGATCACATCAGCAGCGCCCATGCCCATACCCCGAAGGAAAAGCAATAATTTGTTGATCAAGTCTTTCATTAACATTTTGCTTTTTATTTATTGTTGAATTATGAATTCAGCCCATCAACAATAAAACTATTTATTTTTTCTTTAGCTTGTACTTTTGATATTCTTCAGGTAAAAACTCGAAGAAAGTATCGCCACGCAGTCCCAGCCGTAATGTTTCAAGTGGGATGACATCCATAGGTGCAATATTCCCAAGGTTAACATTAGCACCTATCAGCTTGATAAACCATATCTGTTGTGCTTTTAGCGGTGTTTCCCACAATATTTGTTTGGAGGGTATTTTTTTAAGAATGTCGTTAATAAGAGATGCTTCTGCAGTACCGTCTTTTTTATAAATACCTACAGTGCCGCTTTCCCTGGCTTCAGCTATAACATAATTGCTACCTGCATCCAGTTCTCTTTCCATGTGTTCTGTCCACTTTTTGGGTTCATCAAATATATCGTCTTCTTTGGCACCAACTTCACTAAACACT
>PWJM01000130.1 GCA_003560915.1 Syntrophomonadaceae bacterium | reverse complement strand
TCGGCGTTCGATGCTCGGCGTTCAACTCTCAGTGTTCCTGCCTGATGTGATGGATGGTATTGATCGCCGGATTTTCAACGATCTGCGGTTCGCCGGATCCCGGCCATTTGATGATGAGTGATTCTACTGATACCGATTCTCCGTGTCCGAGGCCGAAATGTATTCTGCTGTTATTGGCTCCGAATGATCCCCCGGTGTTTACTGTGCGATGCAGGCTCCGTGTGGCCTCCTGGTCGCGGACTACCGCCTCAACTTTTGCCCCAATGGCCTGCCGGTTTGCGGTCACACCCTCCAGTTTAACGACCAGCCAGTTACCCGGATCGGACCGGTTTTCAAACAGGGCATTATGATAAAAATCTCCTTCAACAGCTCCGCCAAGAACAATATACATATCCAGAAGGCCATTTCCATTCAGGTCAGCCATGGATACGCCATGTCCTTTCTGTAAATGCCCGACTCCGCTTGCAGCTGTGGACTCATAAAAGCGATGTCCGTTTTGATTCAAAAATAACCTGTTCGGAATAATAGCAGACAAATCGGGTGCACCAGTACCGATGTAAATGTCTGGAAAGCCGTTATTATTCAGGTCCCCGTAATTTACACCCATCCCGAACATCACAGCGTTCAGGCCCGACTCTTCGGTTACATCCCGGAATGTTTCGTTGCCCATATTTTTATACAGGCGTGAAAATTCTGACCGTGTTTGCTGCCCCAGACGTTCCCTGGTGATTTCATCTGCAACATTGTTGATCACGCGGACGTCATATGTGACGACAAAAAGATCATCCAGGCCGTTGTTGTTGTAGTCAAAAAACCAAGCGGGAAAACTGAAAAGCGGCTGCTGCACACCGGCTGTCTGGCTGATTTCTTCAAATTTCGGAAACCCGTCATCATCCAGGCCACGATGGGCAAACAACCTGTTGTTTCCACCCATAACAGATACATACAAATCAGGCCAGCCGTTATTGTTGATATCCCCCCAGGAAGCACCTTTTACGAATTCATTCAGTTCAAAGCCAATGAGGGTTTCATACCTCGAAAAGGTTTCATTCCCATTATTAATGAAAATTGCGGAGGGATATGGTTCGGGATCTTCTTCGGTATCAACGAAGAAACCCTGCCATTCCGAGTACGATTCATTCCCGATAAAAATATCGAGATACCCATTGTGGTTGATATCGGCAAATGCCGCCGTCTGGGTGGGAAAAGATTCATACAATCCGGATGAGATCGTTATATCCGTAAAAGTTCCGTCACCGTTGTTTCGAAGCAGAGAATTCGGGTGCTTACCGTGCTGAGCAAGCCAGGCGCCCCTGAGTATGAGGATATCTGCAAAACCGCTGTTGTTGATATCCGCGCATTCGATATTCAGGCCACCCATGATGCCTTTTAGCCCGGCCGCATGCGTTTGGTTTGTAAACCCGCCCTGGCCGTCCGAAGCGTAGAGGATTACTTCATTCTCAAATCCATAAGACGTTGTAAAAATATCAAGATGACCGTTGCCGGTAAAATCCTGGGTGCAGGCACTTCCGGAGATGCGATTGTCGCCCACCCCCTTCATCATACCCGTATCACTGAATCGGGGCACATTGAGGCCCGCCGGAAATTCTTCGTAATCCTGTAACCCGGGTATCAGGAAATCGGGATCTGTTTCGACGGGATATGTGCCATTGGCGATATGGGCAAGATTATACATCCAGTGATAAGAATAGTTGTCCGGGTAGCGGTCGAGCAGAAATTCCAGGTGGCTGATGGACGACTGTATATAGCTTTTGTTTTGATGGATAGCCTCTTCATCGAATGGAAGAATACAGTTCGACGGAGTGTAATTTTCGATACAGTTAGTCACTTCTGCAAGCCGCAGAAAGCTGATGGCAAGTGCTTCATTCGTCATTAGCTGAGAAACGGAGTCAGTAAGAGTTGATGCCAGGTTCTGGAGAATGGGAATGGATTTCTCAATCCCGGGTGAGTTCTGATGCTCAAGGGCAAAATAATAGTGCAGTTGTGCATGTCCGGGATTAGCATCTACAAGTGAATCGAGGTAAGCAATCCGGTATTCGTTGGCATAAAAATATTTGAGCGGATTCTCCCTGGCATCGGTAATGATACTGTCCAGTTTAGCCACCATCCGGTTGTGATTCTCCAGCTCGATTTGTTTTATATCCGGCTGGCAGGAAAGAAACACAACCAGTGGTAACATAACTAAAGAGCAATCGATTATTTTTTTCATATAAAAAAATCAGAAAAAAAAAGGCCAATGTCATAATCCATGAAACAGATCCTTAATTAGTTTGTCAATCATTGAAATATCGTTATTGTTAGTATAGAGAGTTAGAAACCGAATGTTAAAATCTAAAGAGAAAGAGGTGCCCTTATGGCTGATAATAAACTGAATAAAGCATTAAACGATCAGATCAAATACGAACTTGACTCTTCTTATTTATACTTGTCTATGGCATCTTATTGCGAGTCCATCAATCTCAACGGGTTTGCAAGCTGGATGAAGAACCAGAGCATTGAAGAGTATGAGCATGCCATGAAATTTTATCATTTTCTGCATGAACGGGGAGCAGAAGTCGAACTTTTATCAATCGACAAACCACCGAAATC
>PWJM01000028.1 GCA_003560915.1 Syntrophomonadaceae bacterium | reverse complement strand
TTTGTGCGGAAAGTGAGGAGTTGGGAAAATGTATCCGGATAAATTAGGACATTTTGAGGAATTTGGAGGAAGGTATGTTCCTGAGACCCTGATGCCGGCATTGGAGGAACTGGCAGAAAAATATGATGAATTAAGCCGGGAGGAGAGCTTCCAGAAGGAACTCAATTATTACCTTCAGGATTATGCCGGGAGGCCCACCCCTCTATACTATGCGAAGGCCCTGACAGAAATGGTGGGAGGTCCAAAGATTTTTTTAAAAAGGGAAGATTTAACCCATACCGGAGCCCATAAAATTAACAATACCCTGGGACAGGCGCTGTTGGCCAGGCGAATGGGAAAGCAGCGGGTGATTGCCGAAACAGGAGCCGGTCAGCACGGGGTAGCCACGGCTACGGCAGCTGCCATGTTCGGCTTGAAATGTGAGGTGTATATGGGAGAGGAGGATATGGAGAGGCAGTCCCTAAATGTTTTTCGCATGAACCTTTTAGGGGCCCGGGTAATTCCTGTTACTTCCGGCAGCATGACTTTAAAGGATGCCACCAATGAAGCCATTCGGGATTGGGTGACCCACGTGGAGGACACTTACTATATTATCGGCTCCGTGGTGGGCCCTCATCCCTATCCCCGGATGGTCAGGGATTTCCAATCGGTTATCGGCCTGGAAGCCAGGGAACAGTTCATAAAAGCTGAAGGGAATCTGCCCGGCTGCCTGGTAGCCTGTGTGGGGGGAGGCAGCAATGCCATCGGACTATTCTTTCCCTTTATAGAGGATACAGGGGTGGACATGGTGGGAGTGGAGGCGGCAGGGCTGGGGTTGAATACGGATATGCATGCGGCTACCTTAACCAAAGGCCGTCCTGGAGTGCTGCACGGATCAAAAAGTTACCTGCTGCAGGATTCATACGGTCAGATTTCTCCGGTGCATTCCATTTCTGCCGGGTTGGATTATCCGGGGGTAGGTCCGGAACATGCATTTTTGAAAACAAGGGGAAGGGCAGAATACCAATCAGTTACCGACAGGGAGGCTCTGGAAGCCTTTCGGATTCTTTCTCAGATAGAGGGCATCATTCCTGCACTGGAAAGTGCCCACGCCATTGCCTATGTCTTGAAAAATAAAGAGAATTTGAAGAAGTATGGTTCCATGATTATCTGTCTTTCGGGCCGCGGGGATAAAGATGTGAATACCGCGGCCAGGGCAATGGAAAGCGTGGATAAAGCCCAGGGATATAAGGAGGGAAAAAAATGAGGTTAGAGAATACCTTTGAAAGGCTGAGAAACCTTGGCGAAAAAGCCCTGATTACGTTTATAACTGCCGGGGATCCCGACATGGATACTACCGAAAAGCTGGTTTTAGAGATGGAAAAAAAGGGTGCGGATATTATTGAACTGGGCATGCCTTTTTCAGATCCCCTGGCTGACGGCCCGATTATTCAAAAGTCTTCTCAGCGGGCACTGGAAAGGGGCATGAACACTTCATTATTCTTTGAAATGGTGTCCAGGCTCCGGCGGAAGACACAGGTGCCTCTGGTGGTCTTAACCTATTACAATCCCGTTTTCAGTTATGGGGAAGAAAAATTTATTAGAGATGCAGCCCGGGCAGGAATAGATGGACTGGTGATTCCGGACCTGCCCCTGGAGGAAAGCCGTCTTATGCAATCTTTGGCGCTGCAGCAGGGGGTCGACCTGATATATCTGTTAACTCCCACCAGTACAGAGGAGAGAATCCGTTTGACGGCGGAAAGGGCCCAGGGATTTATTTACTGTGTTGCCTTAACCGGTGTTACAGGG
Organism: Syntrophomonadaceae bacterium; assembly: GCA_003560915.1. Lineage (GTDB taxonomy): Bacteria > Bacillota > Dethiobacteria > SKNC01 > SKNC01 > Contubernalis. Next base: position 8,786 of record PWJM01000028.1, on the reverse strand, counting down.
GTGCGGGAAAACATTTCCTTAAAAGCGGAGGAAATGGTGAATCGTATTCGGAAATTTACTTCCCTTCCCCTGGCCCTGGGGTTTGGAATATCTACACCACAGCAGGCCGAGAGCGCAGCTGCCTTTTGCGATGGAGTTATCGTGGGGAGCGGTATTGTCAGGATGGTTGAACAGCTGGGAGAAAGTCCAGAGGATTTATTAAAAGAAGTGGGCAATTTTGTAAGCAGTTTGAAGGAAGGTACCCGGGGACAGTTTCCCAGGTCCGTCCGTAAAGGGGGCTAAAGGATGGAAACAGGGATTTCTTTGAAAAGTCTGGGGATAAAGAGTGACCTGAAACTGGCAGGCAGGAATTTTAACCCCGATGGAACTAAAATTCATTTGGGAGGAGTAAAGATTGGTGGGGAGGAAAAAGTAATCATTGCCGGCCCTTGTGCCGTGGAATCGAAGGAACAGCTGCTGGAAACGGCCAGTGCGGTTAAAAAAGCTGGAGCTAAGGTTTTACGGGGCGGGGCCTTTAAACCCAGGTCCTCACCGTACAGTTTTCAAGGTTTGGGGATAGAAGGATTGAAAATTCTCCAGGAAGTAGGAAGGGAAACCGGACTTTTAACGGTGACAGAGGTAATTGATACCCGAGATGTTGAACTGGTGAGCAGTTATGCGGATATTCTGCAGCTGGGTTCCAGAAACATGCAGAATTTTCAGCTGCTGTTGGAGGTAGGGAAGCTGGATAAACCGGTTCTTTTAAAGAGGGGAATATCCTCCACTGTTGAAGAGTGGCTTTTAGCGGCGGAATATATCATGAGCATGGGAAACTATCGGGTAATTCTCTGTGAGAGGGGCATCAGGACCTTTGAACCGCTGACTCGCAATACCCTGGATTTAGCTGTCATACCACTGGTCAAAAGGCTAAGCCACCTGCCGGTTTTTGTGGACCCCAGCCACGGGACCGGAATTCGGGAACTGGTTCCGGCCATGGGAAAGGCGGCTCTGTCAGCCGGTGCCGATGGGTTGATTGTGGAGGTACATGGGGAACCTTCCTGTGCCCTATCGGACGGTCATCAGTCTCTTCTTCCTGAAGAATTTGCAAAATTTATGGGCCATTTGAACCGGGTTAAAGAACTTTTTGATTCAACAGAAATGTTGCCACTGCTTGACTAATAAATATAAAAAAGATAGAATAAAGAAAACTATCAAGGGAGGTTTAATTACATATGGCAATCACCAAAGATATGACCATTGCTGAAGTTTTACAAGCAAATCCTAACACTGCCAAAGTTCTATTTGAGTTGGGAATGCAGTGCCTGGGTTGTCCTTCCGCAGCAGGGGAAACTGTGGCGGAAGCTGCACAGGCCCACGGAGTGGACCCTGACGAACTGGTGCAAAAGTTGAATGCTGCAACAGCATAAAAACCGCAAATGCGGTTTTTTTTTGCCATAAAATTAACTAAGTAGTATAATGTAATTCAAGACATCTACGAGAGATTATGAATCGGACAAAGACTGAATTATTTTTTATATATTTTTGGAATTTTTTTAAGGATGTAGTTTTAAAAATAAAGAGTTAGTAGAAATAAACTAGCGGCAGGTGAATGTATAAATGAAATTACTGGTAATGGTAATGAACAAAACGGATTATTTAAATGAAATACTGGAGGGTTTTTTAGAAATTGGAATCCGGGGAGCTACAGTTATTGATTCCACCGGTATGGGCAGAATTCTTTCCAGCCATGTACCTCTGTTTGGGGGATTGAGTCATCTATTCAGCGGGGAGAGGCCTGCCAACAAGGTAGTGTTTTCTATTATGCAGGGGGATTGTCATTTAAAAGAAGCCATTAGTATGATCAAAAAGGTGGCAGGAGATTTTAATGAACCGGGTACCGGAATTCTTTTTACTATAGATGTGGACAACGTCTTGGGATTAGCGGAAAATATTAAGGACTGTAACCCAGACGAATAAACCATCAATTGAATATAAATTATATCCTGCTCAGGGAGCGTTATGTGCTTGCGGTGTAGTTTTGTGACTGCTATAATGGTATTTAAAGGTATTGGATTAATGTAAAACAGATACTTGGGAACAGGGTAGATAATTATTGGAAGGGAGGGCTGCATCAATGAAACATGTAAAAACCATAAATTTACCGGACCTAAAATCATCCCTGAGGGAAGGCGGATGTGGGGAATGCCAGACCTCTTGCCAGTCGGCCTGCAAGACCTCCTGCACCGTGGGGAATCAAGCCTGCCAGAGGGAAAGTAAGGATCAAAAAAAGTAGTCCCTGACTACTTTTTTTAATTAGGGGGATTATATTTGTCTAATGGAATGATGATACATAAATACCGTCATGAGGGTTTGAATATTGTTTTGGATGTGAACAGCGGTGCCGTCCATGTAGTGGACCAACCGGGTTGGGATATTATTAATCTTTTGGAGCAGGGTTATAAGCGTAACCAAATTCCCCGTACGCTGCAGGGAGTATATCATCAACAGGAGATTACCGAAGCTCTGGAGGAAATCCAAACCCTCATGGAAAATGACCTTCTCTTTTCCGCAGATTACCTGGAGGGTTATGAAAGGGCTCCGGAGCATGTTATTAAGGCCATGTGTTTCCACATGGCTCATCAATGCAATATGACCTGCAATTACTGTTTCGCCGGGGAAGGTTCTTTTGGTGGGGAAAAAGGGTTGATGTCCCGGGAGGTATCTTTCCGGGGAGTGGACTTTATTATCCAAAACTCCGGCTTACGCAAAAATTGTGAAATAGATTTTTTCGGAGGGGAGCCTCTCTTAAATTTTAAGGTAATCAAAGAAACGGTGGACTATGCCCGAAAAAAGGGAAGGGAAGCGGGCAAGGAGTTCAAATTTACTTTGACTACCAACGGGCTGCTGTTGAATCAAGAGGTTAAGGATTACTTGAATGAACAGGGGTTCAGCGTGGTAATGAGCCTGGACGGTAGACAAAAAGTAAATGACCGGGTCAGGACCATGAAAAACGGTTCCGGCAGTTATGATTCGCTGGTGCCGGAATATCTTTCTTTTGTGGAGGGAAGAAATCACCAGGATTATTATCTCAGGGGTACGTATACTGCCTATAACCAGGATTTTTTTGAAGATTTAAAGCATCTGGTTAAACTGGGGTTTAAGCAGATATCCTTGGAACCGGTGGTGGCTCCTTCTGAAGCTCCCTATGCCCTGAGGGAGGAGCATCTGCCTGAACTGTACCGCCAGTATGAGCATATTGCTCGATATTACCTGAAATTATATGGGAGCGAGAATACTTTTACATTTTTTCACTTTACCCTGGACCTCAGTCAGGGCCCCTGTATTAAGAAGCGGTTAGCAGGGTGCGGGGCAGGTACAGAATATCTGGCCATGTCCCCCCAGGGGCATCTTTATCCCTGCCACCAGTTTGTGGGGAAAAAGGAGTTTCTCATGGGGGATGTAACCCAAAACCTGCAATATGACAGGGATCTGTATCAGCAGTTTTTAAGAGTAGATATCAACCGTAAAGAGGACTGCCGTACCTGTTGGGCCAAGTTTTACTGTGGTGGCGGCTGTCACGCCAATGCTCACCAGTTTAACGGAGATTTATATAAACCGTATACCCTGGGCTGCCGGCTGGAAAAGAAGAGATTGGAATGTGCCCTTGGAATTCAGGCGCAGCTTTTTCTTAACCATGAACAGAATGCATCAAAAGAGGCATCCCGGGAGCCATAAACTGCTTTACAAACAAATGTTCCCAAGATATAATATAATTATGGAAAGAGCCATATAAAACCCTTTGTTTCAACATGAGAGATTGCAGGGTAGTTTGGAAGGCAGGATAATGCCAATTATTATTTTGAAATTCTGCAGGGCAAAAACAAGCAGCATGAAAGTTGGGTGCTTATAGTGGACTTGTTTGAGTACGGATGGGAAAAGGAGATGGCCCAGAGGGCTCCCCTGGCTTTGAAAATGAGGCCGGAAAGGCTGGAGGATTTCATCGGCCAGGAGGAAATATTAGGGGAAGGAAAACTTCTGCGGCGGCTTATTGAAGCGGATCGACTTTCCTCCGCCATATTTTATGGACCTCCCGGAACCGGGAAAACTACTGCTGCCCAAATTATTGCCCAGACCTCCAAATCCCGTTTTTTTCAGCTGAATGCCGTGATGTCCGGGGTGAAAGATATTAAAGAGGTCATCAAAGAGGCCAAAAAATTATTGGGGATGGAAGGCCAGAGGACCATCCTTTTTATCGATGAAATTCACCGGTTTAATAAGGCCCAGCAGGATGCTCTGCTGCCGGCGGTGGAGGAGGGGACGGTGATCTTGATTGGAGCAACCACGGAAAACCCTTACTTCACTGTTAATTCCCCTCTGCTTTCCCGTTCTACGGTTTTTTACTTCAGGCCATTGGAATTTAGTGATATTCAAAAAATATTGGACAGGGCCCTGAAGGACGAAGAAAGGGGCATGGCTTCTTTCAAAGCCCGGGTGGAACCGGAGGCATCGCAGCATATAGTAGAGAGGTCCAACGGTGATGCCAGGGTCGCTTTGAACGCTTTGGAGCTGGCCGTATTAACTACTTCCCCCGGAGAGGACGGTATCCGTCTAATCACTTTAAAGGTGGCGGAGGAGTCCATCCAGCAGAAGGCCATCAGGTACGACCGGCAGGGAGATAACCATTATGATGTGATTTCTGCTTTTATTAAGTCTATTCGAGGGTCTGACCCCGATGCGGCCCTTTACTGGTTGGCCTCTATGATTAATGCCGGGGAGGATCCCAATTTTATCGCCCGTCGTTTAATCATCAGCGCATCTGAAGATGTGGGAAATGCGGATCCCGGCGGCCTTCCCATGGCCGTGGCCGCAGCCCAGGCACTGCAGATGATCGGTATGCCCGAGGGCAGGATAATATTGGCCCAGGCAGTTACCTATCTGGCATCAGCTCCTAAAAGCAATGCTTCTTATCTGGGAATAAACCAGGCCCAGCAGGAGGCAATGGGAAAAAGCAGCCAGGGAGTCCCTTCTTACCTGAAAGATACCAGCTACCCCGGCGCTAAAAAAATGGGACATGGAAAAGGTTATAAGTATCCCCACGATTATCCTGGGAATTTTGTGCTTCAGCACTATCTCCCGGAGGGGATGAGGGGGAAAATTTATTACCGGCCTTCGGAAAACGGGGAGGAAAAGGCCATAAGAGAACGTTTGGAGAGGCTGTGGCCCAGGAGGAAGGATAAATAACCATATGGATTGTTATCTTACTATAGAAAAAGACGTCCGGGTGAAAATAGCTGTAGGGGCCTGCCGGTTTATTGCTTCTGTAGCTTTCTGCAGTAGTGAGGAGCAGGCCAGGGACTTCATATTCCGGGTAAAAGAAGAGTTTTCCGATGCCACCCACAATGCCTTTGCTTATAAGATTGGTTTAGGGGATGAGGCGATTACTCGGACCTCTGATGCCGACGAACCGGTGGGCACTGCAGGGCCACCCCTGCTGTCTGCAATAGAAAAGACGAAGGTGACCAATGTGGTAATCGTAGGGACACGTTATTTTGGTGGAGTGAAGCTTGGTATCGGGGGATTAATTCGTGCTTACCGCGCCTGCGGACAGGCAGGCTTAGAAAAGGCCGGGGTAAGAGAAAGAGTTTTTAAAAAGGAATACACCCTGGTTATACCCTATGACTTTATTGGGCAGGTTATGAAGGAGATATCGGGATTACAGGGGAAAGTCACGGGAGTACGTTATGGTACATCGGTGGAAATTGACACGGTGCTGCTTCCTGGAAATTTGGAGCATTTTCAAAAAAAGGTGAGTGATGTAACCCGGGGCCAGGGGATAATCTCAAAGAAAGAGTCGGAATAGACGTGGCCCTTCCTTTAAGCGAAGCGAAGGTATGGGATGAATCGCTTTTTTTCAGTTAAATAAATTAATGATATGGCAGCATATCATTAATTTTTATAGCAAGAGAGCAGGTGTGACCAAAATGTCTAAAAAAGCAAAAGTTGCGGTAGCCATGAGCGGTGGGGTGGACAGCTCAGTAACGGCAGCAGTTTTAAAGCATGCGGGTTATAATGTGTTTGGTTTGACCATGTCCATTGATTCTTCCCATCATAATTATGAGAAAGGGAATAATACTGGTACCTGTGAAACCAATAAGGCGGTGGAGGATGCCCGAAAAGTCTGTGAACAGTTGGGGATTGAGCATTTTTCCCTGGACCTGTCCAGGGATTTTAAGAAAAAGGTGATAGACTATTTCGTACGTGAATATGAGCGGGGGAGGACGCCCAATCCCTGTGTGGTATGCAATTTACACATCAAATTTGAGCGTTTAATGAAGGAAGCCCTTTCCCTGGGGGCAGATTACCTGGCCACCGGACATTATGCCCGGATTGTATACAGTGCCCATAAAAAACAATATTTTCTTCAGAAAGCCCGGGACATCGGAAAGGACCAGACTTACTTTTTATTTTATCTTAACCAGGAGAAACTCAAAAAATGTCTTTTCCCCCTGGGAGGGTACTTAAAGCAGGAGGTCCGAGAAATGGCTTGGGAATTTAACCTGGAGGTTATGGAAAAGCCGGAGAGCCAGGAAATATGCTTTATTGAAGATAATGACTATAAAGGGTTTTTAAAAAGAGAAGGTAAGGTTACTTATAGCCCGGGGCCCTTTTTATCCACTTCAGGAGAAAGAATAGGGAGCCACCAGGGGCTTCCCTTCTACACAGTGGGGCAGCGGAAAGGATTGGGCCTGGCTGTAGGATATCCTCTTTATGTGATAGATATCGACCACTGCAAAAACGCTGTTGTGGTGGGTAAAAAAGAAGAGCTCTTTACCTCCGGGCTCCTGGCGGGGGATGTACACTCTATCTCCGGAGAACTCCTGAAGGAACAGGAACTGCTGGTTAAAATCCGCTATCGATCGCCGGAGGTGGAGGCATTGTTAACCCCTCTGTCCCCCCACCGGGTCAGTATACGGTTTAAAACTCCCCAGAGAGCTGTGACTCCCGGGCAGGCGGTTGTATTTTACCGGGGAGACCTGGTCCTGGGAGGGGGAATTATCGAAGAAAGATTAAAACCTTGAGGTTGCGATGCGGGGCTTTGCCTTAAGCAGCAAAAAAAGTAATTGGGCAGGGATAACAAATGTATGTTTTGTTTAATTCTGGGTAAAATAACCTTTAGCAATTCTTTTGGAACTATTTTTCCCCTTGTCTTCCTGGCTATTAGATTTGCTGAATATTTTAAACAGGAGTGGATTTTTATGTACTGCCCTCTTTGCCGGAGTGTTGATACCGGAAGGGTAGCAACAGACCAGTATTACTGCTGGCACTGCCTCATCGAGTTCAGGGTGAATGGAAAAAATGAGATAAATGTTTATTATGTGGAAGACGATGGTTCTTTGGTAGATATGGGGGAGAACCCAGAGGAAAAAATTTACGCTCAATCTCAAAAAGCAACATAAGTTGCTTACTTTTTTTTAATCAGGTTATTTGTTGATTAAGCCCCGTATAAATATATTTAGAGGGGGAGGTTTTGAGGTTGAACAGTCGAAAGGTAAAGGAAATCTTTTGTTACGGAATGACGCTGGCCGGTGTGTTCCTTATTTTTATTCTGGTCCTTTTTATTCTCTATGGCCTTTATTCTTTACGGAGCACTATTCTAACAATCCTGTTTCCTTTTGCTGCTTCTTTTATCATTGCGTATCTATTAAATCCTCTGCTGGAGTTTATCTGCAGGAGAAAAATAAACCGTTCCATGGGAATCTTGATTATTTATACTGCATTTATTTTCAGCCTGTTTTTGCTGTCTATTAATTTAATTCCCTCCCTGATAAGTGAAATGCAGAAACTGCTGGTTAAGGTCCCCTGGTATACTTTGCAGATTCAGCTTTTTTTTGAAAGGATGCAGCAGGACTACTACCGGTTTAACATTCCGGAGAGCATCAGAAAAGTTATTGATTCAAACATTCAAGAGTTCCAGGACATGATTATTACTCTTTTGGAGACAGTTACGGATACTATAATCAACATGTTCAGCCATATATTTCTGCTGCTGTTAATTCCCCTGCTGGTATTCTATATACTTAAGGATTTGGAGAACATAAAGCGGTCATTATATAAAATGATTCCTCACAAGTACCGGGGAAGGGTAAGGGCTGCGGTGGAGGACATTGATAAAACCCTGGGGGCTTATGTGCGAGGACAGCTTTTTATCAGTGTATTTGTGGCAAGTATGGTTTATGTGGGCTTAGTTCTCCTGGGGGTGGAGTTTGCCATTCTTCTGGCCATAATCAACGGGGTCACCAATGTAATTCCCTATTTTGGGCCCATTATTGGTGCTGTGCCGGCTTTTTTCATTGCTCTATTAGAGTCCCCCCTTCTGGCTTTGAAGGTGACAATCATGATATTCATTGTGCAGCAGATCGAAAGCCATATTGTGGCCCCAACTGTTTTTGGCAGAAATCTCGGAATCCATCCAGTGATTGTTATTTTGTCGCTTTTAGTCGGAGGAAGCCTTTTTGGTTTTATGGGATTAATATTTGCCGTTCCCGTGTTAGCCGTAACCAAAGTGCTGGTTAAGCATTTAGGAGGGAAGAGATACAGCTAAAGCTTCCCATGAAAGAGAAAAGCGTTTACATCATCTCCGAAATGTCCCCTTTGTTGACATATTAGATGCCTCTTATATATAATTGTTGTGTAACCAATTAAGGAGGGAAGTGGCATATAATGAAAACCAAAGAAATACGAGAGAAATTTTTGAATTTCTTTAAAAATAAAGAACATCTGGTGCTGCCCAGTTATCCTTTAATTCC
>PWJM01000064.1 GCA_003560915.1 Syntrophomonadaceae bacterium | reverse complement strand
TTAAAGATGACGGTAAATATAAGTACCCATCTTATGTGCAGGATATCATGGGGCCCATGTGTTTCGACTACGGGTTTGGTCCTTTCCGCTGGGTTTGTGCTTCTTCCGATCCGGATGATTTAAAGGTTACCGATAAAATTGCCGGTGATGTTCTTGAGGAAATGATGAAGGAAGCTCCTGAAGAGATCAAACAACAGCTTGCTGATAACCTTTTATGGATACGTCAGGCAGAAGAAAACAAGCTGGTGGTGGGCTCTCAGGCACGTATTCTGTATGCTGATGCAGAAGGCCGTATTCGGATAGCCGAAGCTTTCAATAAGGCCATCAAAGAAGGAAAGATCTCTGCACCGGTAATTCTGGGTCGCGATCACCACGATGTATCAGGAACTGATTCTCCATGGAGGGAAACCTCCAACATCTACGATGGGTCACAATTTACCTCTGATATGGCCATTCATAATGTAATTGGCGATAGTTTCCGCGGAGCAACCTGGGTTTCCATACACAATGGGGGTGGTGTTGGTTGGGGTGAAGTAATAAACGGAGGATTCGGTATGGTAATCGACGGAAGCGAAGATTCCGACCGCAGACTTCGCTCCATGCTGCACTGGGATGTAAATAACGGTATTGCCCGTAGAAGCTGGGCACGAAATGATGAAGCCATTTTTGCCATCAAACGCGCCATGGAAAAGGAACCCCTGCTGAAAATTACTTTGCCAAATATGGCAAATGATAAAATTTTAGACAGCCTTGTATAAATTGGTTTGGTATTTGATTATTTCAGAAACAGATTGCAATAAAAGTTTTCTGTAACCCCCTGAAAGTTCAATTGAAAAATATACTGCCATGAAAAGAAACTCAAAACTCCTGATAATAATCCTTTTCGGATTTTTAATTTCCTTTGCATCATGTACCGATGAAGATCTGGATGATCTTTTTGGTGATCCTGTGGAAAAATTTCTTGGAACCTGGCGATGTGAAGAAGTAGGAAGCATTTCGGGCGGTGGATGGAATTACCAGGTGATAATCACACGAAATCCGGCAAATTCAGCAGAAATCCTAATTCAGAACTTTAATCTGCAGGGAGATTCTGAAAGGGCAAGAGCATTGATAACCGGTAACAACATGACCATAGAAAAGCAGCTGATCTGTGATGATACTATTGAAATTCAGGGAAGTGGCACATTCAGCAACGGGGAGGTTAATTTCTCTTATACCACCAATGATGGTGCAACACTGGAAAGTTTTACCGGAAGATTTTACAAACCTTGATCAGGGGATCACATAAGTTTTATTGGTTTTCAGGAGGCAGGTCGTCAGATTCTGCCTCTTTTCTTTCATCGGCTTTACTCCTGGCAATGCTGATATTGCTTAGCACTTCGTCAAAAACAATATTCATAAGCTCCCTGTCAAGCATATAGCATTCAAAAGCCTTCTCGAATTCATCAGCTGTAACTCCGTATTTCTGAAATAAACCACCATACAGGTGAGGCAGGGAATCCCTTATATTGGAAATTGCCTGCTGATGACTTATGTGAGCCTCCAGAAGGAATACTTCTGTAAGCAGATCAGTCATGGTTTTTTTATCAATGTGCTTTTTGCAGGGATTGTCTGAACCGATAATTCCACAAGCAGCCATTGTGATCACAAGAATAAAAACTGCTGTTATGAATTTAAGTTTATGCATAATGCTATTTTAAATACTCTTAAGTTGCTCTATAGTTTTTTGCGGATTTTCTGAACCAAATACAAAACTACCCGCTACCAGTATATCTGCACCGGCTTCCAGCAACATTTGTGCATTTGTTGTATCTACTCCACCGTCAACCTCAATAAGAGCTTTGCTGTTTTTTCTGAGCAGCAGCTCTTTCAGTTCTGAAATTCGCCGGTAGGTGGACGGGATGAATTTCTGCCCGCCAAAGCCCGGATTTACCGACATGATGAGTACAATATCCACATCGGCAACAATATCACTTAGCAGACTTACCGGATTGTGGGGATTGATAACAACTCCGGCCATCATATCATTTTCTTTAATAGAATGAATGCTTTTGTGAAGATGTGGACATGTTTCGTAATGCACAGTAAGATGGTCGGCACCACTTTTTTTAAACTCTTCAATATACTGATCCGGATTGGAAATCATTAAATGAACATCCAGTGGCTTACCGGCTATGGATTTGATCTGCGAAATGATAGAAAACCCAAAGCTGATATTGGGCACAAAATGGCCGTCCATAACATCCACATGAAACCAGTCGGCCTGGCTTTCATTTACCATTTTAATATCTTTCTCCAGATTCAGAAAGTTTGCAGCGAGAAGCGATGGGGCTACCAGGTGTGCCATAAAATATGAAAATTAAAAGATGGGTTTAACAGATCAAAAGAATGTCAAAATTAACAAGAATTTCTGATTAGCTGCTTTGCAAAACTGGCAATAATACAATAAAAAAACCGCATGGACTATCATTATATTGTCCATGCGGTCTTGGATTATTGCAATTCTGCAAAATTATGATCTGCGATTTCTTCTGTCATCGCGTCTGTCACCACGCCTGTCGTCGCGTCTGTCATCGCGTCTGTTGTCTCTTCTTTCTTCGCGGCCGCTATCATCAGAGTCTGATTTGTCTCTGGGCAGCAATGCTTTGCGCGAAAG
>PWJM01000014.1 GCA_003560915.1 Syntrophomonadaceae bacterium | reverse complement strand
TGTTTTTTGACTACGTGCTCAGGTACCGGGGAGCTTCGGAAACTGATTTTCTGGATATCTACCTGTCCTCCAATCCCAGGGAGTTTTACTACAGCCTGGATTCCCGGGTAGGGAAGCTGGCTGGGGGATACGTGGAGGTGGATCAAAAGGCCTGGAACGTGCTGGAACACTATATCGGGGAAAGCAGCTTTGCCAAGTGGATTACTCCGAACTTTGAGATCTTTATGGTGACCAATCACGGTTCGGCTCTGCCCGAAGCTTACCTGGAGAACATCGCCGGGGAAGAGATCCGGTATGTGACCCCCGATGATTTGGCTGAAGAGGGCATTGAACGGCCTATTATTAAAGAAGGGCACTAGCACCCTAGCACCTATAAAAATAAGACAGGGGGACGGTTCTCCTGTCTTATTTTAAATATCGCTTAAGTTCTTTATAAAAGTTTTCTCTGGTTCCAGCCATAATAATAACTACTATATCACCGTTTTCTTGTTTAGAAATCCTGTAGGCCAGTTCATAGTTAGTTCGGTTATAATAAATATCAAGACAGTATAAACCACTTAATACTCCTGATTTTGCCTGTCCAATATCAGGATTTTTTCTTATGTTTGTCACAGCTGCTTTAAAAGCTTTTTTCAGAGCCTTATCCTTTAGTTTTTTCAAGTACTTCTCAGCCATAGGTGTGTAGATTACCGGAAGCATTTTTAAGCCTCCGTTTCATCATCATCTTTTCCAAAAATGTCATTGGTATAGTCTACGTAGTTAGCAGAGGCTTCTTTTGCCAATGCATCAGCTTCTTTAATAAGTTTTTCCACAGCAGGACGTAACTGGTGCACTTTGTTTTTAAATTCAATTAATAGTTTTTGACCTGAATATCCCTGCTGGATTAAATCTGACAATATTTCTTCCACAAATGCCGGGTCTTCATTTCTCACAGGTGTGAGGATCAGCATATCATTTGCATAGATGCAATCTACTTCATTGGTGAGGCCTAAAGCATTATAGTATTTAGAAGGAATGGTTATTTGTCGTTTAGATGAGATATGAATACGACGTTTTTCTACAGGAGTTTTCTCCTGTTTTCTTCTGATTCTTGCTTTCATTTTATTCTCCTCTCAAACCATATAATATGTGTAAGGAAACCAAGCATCCTTACACATATTATATTTGTTTTTTAGTATTAATGTCAATAAAAGATAACTTTTTCGTAAAATAATAATCAACAGCCTTTTTTTTCGCTTATAATGTAGGTAGGGGCTTTTTCAAAGCATAGCTCCGGCATATTGGCGGCATTATATAAGGTAGGTTACTTTTTCATTTCGGAGGTTTATTATGATTCCCATTAGAGATAATATCCGGCCCCGTCGGTTTCCCCTGGTGAACAATACTCTTATCGGTATCAATGTGCTGGTATTCCTCTACCAGGTGGTGCTGGGCCCTGAGGCGGCCATGGAGTTTGTGTTCACCTTCGGGGTGGTTCCTGAAACGATTACCAATATTTTGGCCGGGGACCTTTTCACCGTGGGCCCGGCTCCTTTATTTACCTTAGTATCGGCAACATTTTTGCACGGCGGTTGGCTTCACTTGATTGGAAACATGCTCTATTTGTGGGTGTTTGGGGATAATATTGAGGACTGTTTGGGATCAATGAACTACTTTGTGATCTACATATTGATGGGGGTGGCGGCCACTTTTGCCCATATTCTCTCCGCGCCCCTGTCGCCGGTTCCTTTGATTGGAGCCAGTGGGGCCATTGCCGGGGTGCTGGGGGCTTACTTTATTCTGTATCCCCGGGCCCGGGTAGTGACGCTGGTACCCCTGGGAATCTTCTTTACCTTTTTAGAGATTCCCGCCATGCTGTACCTGTTCTTCTGGTTTCTGCTGCAGCTTTTTAACAGTGTCCTGGCTCAGGTGGGGGACGGTGCCCAGATGATTGCCTGGTGGGCTCACGTGGGTGGATTCGTCAGCGGAGTGTTTGTTGGTATTGTCATAAAGAAGCTGGGGCTACGGGTTTGTTAGCCAGGGCATGAAAGGCCACTATTTGAAACATTGGATTAAAAAGCGTTAAGAAAGGGCTTGTTATGACCCGGGGAAGAAAAAGCCCTGCTTGTAAGGCAGGCTCAATCAGGTGGAAAATAAGGAGTAAAGAACGGTAGATATGATAAATTTGAAAAAAGAAGCGTGGCAGTTACATATTCTTACCCGGTTTGTTACGGGGGTTTTCCCCCTGGTGGACAAAGAGCTGGGAGGCTGGAAGGGTTATTTGGCTTCCTGTCCGGAGGGGGAGCTGAAATATCAGGCTTTGGCCAGCATACGGGACAAACGTTTCCACTGCCAGGGGGGCAGCATCTATGCCCTTTACACTCCGGAGAAAAGTAAGGTGCTGATTCCGGCCATCGTGGCCCTGCAAACCATCAGCGACTACCTGGATAATTTGTGCGACCGGGTGGACTGCGGCGAGGAGAAGGCCTTTCGGCAGCTGCATCTTTCCATGATTGAGGCATTGGCCCCTCCGGGAAGCTGGGGGGATTACTACCGCTTTTATAATCTACAGGAGGATGGCGGCTTCCTGGAGGCCCTGGTGGAGAAGGCATCCCAAAGCCTTGCCCTGCTTCCCGGTTACGGGTTGGTGCAGGAGAAATGCGTGAAGCTGATTTCCCTGTA
>PWJM01000159.1 GCA_003560915.1 Syntrophomonadaceae bacterium | reverse complement strand
TAGCAGGGCAGCCTGCACATGGGCGCCTTTTGAATTTATGGTCAGCTCAACAACCTCATTCTGAAGCGTAAAAAAGTCTTCTTGACCGGTTGCCGAGCTTGCGAAATAACCCATCTGCTCTCTTAGCCTTTGTTTCTCTAGCGAATCGGCTAACTCCGGGTCCGTTGCACGGGCTTCGATGAGGTCATCTGCATCAACAGTTTCTTCCGGTGTTGCTTCCTGTATTTCCGATATGGGATCATCGGCTGCAATGGTATCATGTGTGTGCGTTTCGTCGGCAGGAGGTCTCCGCTGATCTTCATCGGGTGTCATCCATATGCTGTAGCCAATGAGAATTACAGCGATCAAAAGCAAGCCAATAATGTTATCTCTGGTCATTTTCTGATTGATTTTATTGGAATGCAAAGATAGTCTAAATGACTGAATTAACTAACCGCCTGCCAAAAAAACTCCGGCTGTTTGCGATTATGGTATTGCATGTTCAGCTCTATGGATATGCTATGTTCAGATTTTTTAGCGGGCGTGTTTGATTGCGGCCTTGACAAAGTTTATGAAGAGCGGGTGGGGGTTGTCGACGGTGCTTTTATATTCGGGATGAAACTGCACGCCAATGAACCATGGGTGGTTCTTTAGTTCTACTATTTCAACAAGATTTGCATCAGGGTTAAACCCCGAGGCTACCATGTCGTGTTGCTCAATGAGGTCTAAGTATTTGTTGTTAAACTCGTAGCGGTGGCGGTGCCTTTCGCTGATCTCTTTGTTTTTATAAATGTCGAATGCCATGGAGTTTTTTTTCAATTCACAAGGGTAGGCGCCCAGGCGCATCGTACCTCCTTTTATGTGCACTTTTTTTTGTTCTTCCATGATGTCGATGATGGGGTCGGGGGTCGCAGGGTTCATTTCCGTGGAATGGGCATCCGGCAATCCCATTACATTGCGTGCAAATTCTATCATGGCGCACTGCATACCCAGGCAAATACCCAAAAATGGTATTTTCATATTCCTGACATGCTTAATGGTGGCGATCTTTCCGTCGATGCCGCGGTCGCCGAAACCCGGTGCCACAATGACTCCAGAAAGGCCAGAAAGACTTTCGGTAACATTGTTATCGTCGAGCTGTTCGGAGTGCAGCAGTTTGAGGTTTACCTTGCAGTTATTGGCAGCACCTGCATGAATGAGCGATTCAATGATGGATTTGTATGCATCAACAAGTTCAACATACTTGCCTACAAGTCCAATTTCGACTTGTTTTTTGGGAGATTCCAGTTTTTCGATGAATGCACGCCACGACTTTAGGGTCGGATTCTTTTTTACGGGCATCCGGATCTTTTTCAGCACCACCTGGTCGAGGCGCTCTTCCTGCATCAGCAAAGGCACCTTGTAAATGCTGTTGGTGTCGATTGATTCGATTACGGAAGATGCATCCACGTTGCAAAAGAGTGCGATCTTATTCCGTATGTTGTCATTCAGTGGTTTTTCGGTGCGGCACACCAGGATGTCGGGCTGAACACCATATTCCAGCATGGTTTTAACAGAATGTTGGGTGGGCTTTGTTTTCAGCTCCCGTGCTGCCGAAAGGTAGGGAACAAGCGTTAAATGAATGACGAGGGAGTTGCTGCCCAGGTCCCATTTAAGCTGCCTGATGGCTTCAATGTATGGGAGTGATTCTATGTCGCCTACTGTGCCACCAATTTCAGTGATCACAAAGTCGTAGCGGTTGCCTTCACCCAGCTGGCTGATGCGGTGCTTGATCTCATCGGTGATGTGTGGGATCACCTGCACGGTTTCGCCAAGGTAATCACCGCGTCGTTCTTTTTCAATAACGGCCTGGTAGATTTTTCCGGTGGTAACATTGTTGGCCTGGGAGGGATGCACATTCAAAAAACGTTCGTAATGCCCCAGGTCAAGGTCGGTCTCAGCACCATCCTCTGTAACATAGCATTCGCCGTGTTCGTAAGGATTTAGTGTGCCCGGATCAATGTTGATGTAAGGGTCCAGTTTCTGAATGGTAACCGTGTATCCCCTTACTTGGAGCAATTTAGCCAGGGAAGCTGATATGATGCCTTTGCCCAGCGAAGATGTTACACCTCCAGTAACAAATATGTATTTAATCGGTCTCTGGGAGCTTGCCATACCAGGTTTTTATTTTAATGACATCATTCACCGTATAGTCGCTTTCACCGGCTTGCTGATAAAGGTTTTACAAATCATAAATGAAAAACAAAGATGCGAAAGTAAGAAAAGATCATTAAAAACACAGCATTTTTTGTTCTTAATCATCATCTTTCTTTCGGGATCGCTCTTCCTTGATCTTTTCAGACTCTTTTTGTTGATTTTTTAGATCGGAAGGAGCTATGAGGTTCTCGCCGCTATGTTTTTTGATGATCTTCTCGCGTTCAATGATGCTGTCATCATCCTGGTTTATCTTTTCTTTGATGATCACATCTTCAGTTTCTTCCGATTCTTTTGGCCAGAAACCACAGCCGCCTGTTTTCTTAATAAGGAAATAACCGCCAGCCAGTGCAACAATGATGGTGGCAATGCCTAAAAGTTCAAGGCCGGTATACTTTACATAATCCATCACAATGATTTTCCTGGAAAGAGCTATCAATGCAACCAGCATCACCACCTCAACGTGGATTATGTGCTTTTTGAAATATACCTTTATGGTGTCAAGCAACTCGATGCCTATC
>PWJM01000021.1 GCA_003560915.1 Syntrophomonadaceae bacterium | reverse complement strand
TTGAGGTGAGAAGAATGAATGAGGAGCAATCAAATTCTTTTGATGTAATCGTAGTTGGAGCCGGGCACGCCGGTTGTGAAGCAGCCCTGGCCTCTGCCCGCCTGGGCTGCCGTACCCTGTTAATTACATTAAATTTGGACCAGGTGGCTCATATGGCCTGTAATCCTTCCATCGGTGGGCCGGCCAAGGGCCACCTGGTAAAGGAAATAGATGCCCTGGGTGGACAAATGGGCATTGCTGCAGACCAAAACACTCTGCAGCTTCGACTTTTAAATACAAAAAAAGGCCCGGCGGTAAGAGCGCTGCGGGCACAGATTAACAAAAATGAATACCAGAGGTCTATGAAATGGGCTTTGGAAAACGAGAAGGATCTACTGCTCAGAGAAGCGGTTGTCAAAGAATTAATAGTTGAAAATAACCGGGTGTCTGGGGTTAAGACCCTGAGCGGAGGAGTTTATCGATCTAAAACGGTGATTATTACTACCGGAGTTTACCTTCGCTCAAAAATATTTTTAGGATACAATATTTATCCTGCAGGGCCTAACAATTCTCTTTCCTCGGTTCACCTGGGAGAAAATCTTGAATCCCTGGGAATTCGACTGGAACGGTTTAAAACCGGTACTCCCCCCAGGATTTATAAAGACAGCATAGATCTGGACTCTCTGGAGCCCGTGACCGGAGAACAGGATATAGGGAATTTTTCCTTTATGACCCCCCCGGAAAAGAAACTGCAGTACCACTGCTGGCTGACCTATACCAACGAAGAAACTCACCGGATTATCCGTGATAATATAGATCAGGCCTCGCTGTATGCCGGCCTGATTAAGGGAGCAGGCCCCCGTTACTGTCCCTCTATTGAGGGTAAAGTGGTACGTTTTACGGGACGGGACAGGCACCCAATTTTTATTGAACCTGAAGGGGACGATACCTTAGAAATGTATATCCAAGGGATGTCTTCCAGTTTCCCGGAGGACATTCAATTAAAATATCTTCGAACTATAAAGGGGCTGGAAAAGGCAGAAATTACCCGGGCAGCCTATGCTATTGAATACGATTTTGCCCCGCCCTCTCAACTGAAACCTTCCCTGGAAACCCGCTTAATCTCCGGCCTGTTCCTGGCGGGCCAGATTAACGGGACCACAGGATATGAAGAGGCAGGGGGCCAGGGACTGTTTTCCGGAATTAATGCAGCTCATTACTGTAAAGGGAAAGAACCCCTGGTTTTGGATAGATCCCAGGGCTATTTGGGGGTATTAATTGATGACTTAATTACCAAGGATATTATAGAAGAACCATACCGTTTGTTCACCTCCCGGGCGGAATACCGGCTCCTTTTGCGGCAGGATAATGCAGACCTTCGGCTAACAGAAATTGGATACCAAATAGGACTGGTTACCGAAGATCGTTATACCAGGTATTTGGAGAAAAAAGAAGCCATTGAACGGGAAAAGGTATGGCTGAATCAATATATGCTTTATCCAAATGATGAAACCAACCATTTGTTGAGGGAACGTGAAATGTCTCCTCTCTCTAAAAAGACTACGGGAGAAGAACTGCTTCGCAGGCCGGAAATGAACTACCGGTTGTTTCAACATCTTTTTCCAAATGATCGGGAACCTTCCCTGGAGGTTATCCGGGAAGTGGAAAATCAGATTAAATACAGTGGTTATATTGAAAAAGAATTAAGCCGGGTGAAAAAAATGGAAAACCTGGAGAAAAAATTGATTCCCCAGGATTTTGATTATGAAAAAGTCCACAATCTGTCCTCTGAAGCCAGGCAAAAACTAATCCGCCAGGCTCCCTCTACCCTGGGTCAGGCCTCACGAATAGACGGAGTTTCTCCTTCGGATATCTCTATACTGGCTGTTTCCCTGGAGAAAAGCAGACGGGAAAAAGAATGGGGAAGAAAACAGAATGAGTCAAAATCAATAGAAAACAAAAAGCAAGAAAATATAAAATGAGAAAGCAGAAAACGGAAGGTGATAAATATGTGCCTGGATAAAAATAACAAAACCCCCGGGTGGCACTACCGGCTGAGTGAATTTTTTTCTCAGCATTTTCCCTTTCGCATCCGGAAAATACCTGTGCACGCCGGTTTAGACTGTCCCAACCGGGACGGGATCCTATCGGATAAAGGATGCTCCTTCTGCTACAATCCTAGTTTCAGTCCTTTTCTTGCCAGGCCCGGCTCCATCAGGGGACAAATCCAGGCAGCTGCTGAACGGCTGAGCCCTAAAGCCAGGGAAAACACCCGATTATTAGCGTATTTTCAGTCCTATACCAACACGTACGGAAAACCGGAACTTCTTCAAAAAATGTACCGGGAAGCCCTTTCCTTAGAAGAAGTGGTAGGGCTGTCCATATCAACCCGTCCCGATTGTATAGCCAATGAAGTATTGGACCTTCTGCAGGAATATGCTGAACAGAAACATATCTGGCTGGAATACGGCCTGCAGTCTTCCCATGATAAGACATTGGAAAGGATTAACCGGGGACATACAGCGGCCCAATTTACCGATGCCGTGGAGAGGACAAAAAACCGGGGAATTTTTATATGCGCTCATATTATCTTGGGACTGCCTGGAGAGGGTATGAATGAGATAGAGGAGACCATTCAATTTTTAAACCGGTCCGGTATTGATGGGGTAAAAATTCACCACCTGCAGATTATTAAAAACACTGAGCTGGCTCAAGA
>PWJM01000115.1 GCA_003560915.1 Syntrophomonadaceae bacterium | reverse complement strand
GATGGCTGTTTTTAATGTTTTTAGGAAGGAAATCTTCATAATTAGATAATTTTCAACAATTTTAACAGGAGGTTATAAAATGTCTGAAATTAAATTTGGTACCGATGGTTGGAGGGCTCTTATCGCAGAGGATTTCACTTTTGGCAATGTGAGGCTGGTCACCCAGGCTATTGCCAACTACATAAAGGATAACAAGCTGGAAAAAAAGGGTCTGTTGGTGAGCTTTGACAACCGTTTTCTTTCCGAAGAGTTTGCTGCAGCCATATCAGAGGTGATGGCGGGTAATTCCATAAAGGTTTTTCTTACCCCTTATGCGGCCCCTACCCCTACAGCAGCCTATACGGTGAAAATAAAGGAGCTGGCCGGAGCCATTATGCTGACTGCCAGCCACAATCCTCCCCAATATCATGGGATGAAGTTTATCCCTCACTATGCAGGGCCGGCCATGCCGGATATTACCGACCAGATTATGAATCATGTTAATGCTCTGCAGGAAAACCCCGATATTCAGAGGTTGGATTATGACGAGGCCAAACAAATGGGTTTCATCACCAATACCCAGCCTCAGAACAATTATCTTTACCATCTGCAGTCCTTAGTGGATATAGAGGCCATTAAAAATTCCGGTTTAAAAGTTGTGGTTGACCCCATGCACGGGGCCGGGATTGGCTATCTGGATAAGTTTTTAGTTGCCCTGGGAATACAAGTAATTTCCATCAACTCCAACCGCTGTGCTTTCTTCGGCGGGCTGCTGCCGGACCCAGGGGAGGATAACCTTTCCTCCCTGAAGTTTAAGGTGAGGGAAAATGAGGCAGACCTGGGGCTGGCCCTGGATGGGGATGCTGACCGTATGGGGGTAGTCGACAGCAGGGGGAATTACTACAGCCCCAACCAGATTCTCACTATGGCCCTGAATCACCTGATTAAGACCCGAAAATGGAAGGGCCTGGTGGCCCGGACGGTAGCCACCACCCACATGCTGGACAGGATCGCTATAGAACACGGGATCCAGGTGGAGGAAACTCCCGTGGGCTTCAAATACATAGGGAATTTGATGGTAAAGAAGGGAGCTTTTCTGGGCGGTGAAGAAAGTGGAGGAATCAGTATCAAAGGCCATGTCCCTGAAAAGGACGGCATCCTGGGCTGTCTGCTGTTTATGGAGATGGTAGCGATGGAGGGTAAGGAGCCTTGGGAAATATTGGAAGATATTCATAAGGAGTATGGCCCGGTGGTCAGCCGCCGCCTGGATATCCACTGCACCCCCCAGAAGAAGGAAAAGGTATTGGAAATATTAAAACATTATGACCCGGGTGTAATCTGCGGCAAAGATGTTTTGACCGCCAATCGCATTGACGGTTGGAAGTTTCTGCTGGAGGACGGCAGCTGGTGCTTGATTCGAGCCTCCGGCACGGAACCGATGTTCCGTATTTATGCGGAAGCAGCCTCGGAAAGCGAAGTGGCCGCCCTGCAGCGGGAAGTCAAAGAAGACCTGACTCTGTAAAAATTATATTTCCGGGGGAAGGACAGCGCAGTTCTTCCCCCTTTCACCCCTTCGTCTCTTACTTCTTCCCTTGACTTTCTCAATTCTCTTCCTGCCCTCTCGGGAACCCTGCGAAAAAATCCTGTGTCCAAAAAATTAGATAATTTCTTCTAGCAACTGCTTGCTCTATTTAAGTGCACACATTAAATTAAAATGTCAGAATACTTTAACAATTAAGTCGAAATTTTATAACCTTAAAAAACCATATATAGAAGGTTTTTTAAGGTTATTTCTAGATAAAAAGCAAAGGGAAAAAGACGTTAAGTAAACTATTTGTTAACAATGTTTAAGAAAACTTACCTTTTTGCTGGAAGGAAGATGGAAGGGAATCTCGAAATTTTAATACTACGTAATTTACAAAAGGAAGACAATCAGAAATGCCGTAATAGGAGTAAAAATCAAAAATATTGGTATTATGTAAACTGCTTTAATCTAACGCATTCGGTATTTAGTCCGCTAATATAGAGTGATGTTTTTTTATTTTTATCCTCTGCAGGTGGTGATTTGTATGAAAAAACGTTCTGTAACTGCTTGTAAACTGCCCATGGAAACCGGTGAAAATTTTATTGAGGTGATGGTTCAAAGCCCCAGCTGCCTCTATGCCTACTGGGAATTAAGCATGGAATTTAAGGATATGGCTACCCGCCATTTCAAAACCGCCTGGTCACAACTTTCTCTCTTTCTCAGGTTGTTTGACGTGACCGGGATTAACTTTGATGGACAAAATGCTAATCAACTTGAGGAATATCCCATACAATGCCACTGCAGCAGCTTTTATTTTTCCCCACTGAAGGCGGGGCATGCTTACTTATTGGACCTGGGGGTTAAAAGCAATGGTGAGTTTTTGTCCCTGCTTCGTTCCAAAGTGGCCTTGACTCCCCCTGACCGGGTGAGCCTTCCTGGGGAAGGGGCAGAGGAGCCCCAGCTGGTATTCCATCAAAATGTGATTAGAGATCTGCCCACCAGTTAAAGGCAGCAGTAAAGCAGCATTCGCTGCATACTCTCCAGTCAATACACTATCCGAAATTCCTGCGGTTTCTTACATCCTCTTTGGGTCAATAGGCTCCGAGGATTCCCGCCGGGTTTTCTTATTTTAAAGAAAGGTGTGGTTAGATGTCGAAAGGTTACCTTACCCTGGTGCTTCACGGGCACCTGCCCTACGTGCAT
>PWJM01000072.1 GCA_003560915.1 Syntrophomonadaceae bacterium | reverse complement strand
GCTGTCCGCCACAATTTCATAATTGGCATGGTCCATCCCCCGTAAGTTCCAATTTGTGATCTGGTTGGATGTGGTCACCGGCCCGGGTTCGGCATTGTGGAAATTCCCGTTTTCATTGATAGTTGTACCGATTTCATGGGTGGTGGTACCGGCTTTAACCAGTGTCGGATGCAAAGCGGTCAAAAATAGTAAAACAATGAGTGCCGGTCTCGCAATAAAATGGAGAATACGGAGGACCTTGTCTTTGATCGGGCGGGGCGGAAGGGTGGCGCTGTAAAGGACAGGGTTCATAAGTATAATGAGTAAATGGCCGTAAAAGCACTTTGTCATTGGCAAATTTCTGTCATGTATTCCGGGACGATTCAGCTGCGAACTGAAAATCGGTATGTTGTCGAATGATAATATGTTTGGCCCGGGCGCAGGATGCCATCCGGGAAATCAGTAACATTGGGTGCGTTAGGAAAATATTGTGTCTCAAGACAAACACCCGAATAGGGCATAAGTGGTGTTCCGCAGGGCGATATATGGGATCCGTCGAGATTGCCACCGGTGTACACCTGGATACCGGGTTTGCTTGTGTACACTTCCAGGAAACGGCCTGATTCAGGATCGTGAAGTACAGCAATCGGAGTGGAGGCTGGTCGATTTTGGAGCAAAACATAATTATGGTCATAGCCACCAACAAGAGCATCAATTCTGCTCCCCAGGGAGCGGGCCGTCGTAAAGTCAAAAACAGTGTTCGCAACCGGAATAATCTCTCCAGTGGGAATCAAATCATTGTGTACAGGTGTATAAGAATCTGCGGCGAGATACAGATTATGGTTCAGAATGCTCTTTGAAGGGTCTCCGGATAGATTGAAATAGCTGTGGTTGGTCAGGTTCAGCGGCGTGGTCTTATCGGTTGTCCCATGGTAGGCAATAACCAACTCATTGTCGGCAGTGAGTTTGAAGACGGCACGAACGAACAGATTTCCGGGATATCCTTCGTCTCCATCATGACTTGTACAGGTAAAGATCAGGCAATCCGAGCTTTCATGAACAATATTCCAGACGACCTTATGCAGTCCGCGTTGCCCTCCGTGAAGATGATGATCACCCTCGTTTTTTGTGAAAATGAGTTTGGTGCCGTCTATAGTAGTGGTTGCATGGGCTATTCGGTTGGCATAGCGGCCAATAGTAGCACCAAAAAAGGCTGTATTCCTGAAATAAGCCTGCTGATCTTTCAATTCCAGAACGACATTGGAGAACTGTCCAGACTTATCAGGAACCATAACAGATGTCACGGTTGCACCAAGGCTTGTCATGGAAACGGTCATGCCGTTATTATTACTCATATGGTAAAGCGAGGCCAACTGATGAACACTGTCTTCAAGGATTGTAGTTTTCATTAGTTTGCGAATATATTGATCAAAAAATTCATTAATATTTGTTCAGTTAAAGCACAACCAAGCCATCCTTTCTTTCTGTTCAATCACGATATGATTGTTGCCTTGTGTTGAAAAAACATGCAGAAAGTATGAAAAGTTGTGAATATTAAATGAAATAAGCCTATTATGGCATTGACAGATTGAGTTGCAATTGTTGGAAAATATAGTCTAATTTCATAAAAAAAGAGAAAAAAAGAAAGGCATAATGAGCAAAAAAAAATGTGCATCCTGCAGTTGAATGGTTTTTAATGATGGTATTCTTTAAGTATTGGTATTCTTTTTTATCTGCTGAAAACTGTGCCATTGAATAAAAAAGTATCCCGACATACCACCTCGTGGCCGGGCAGTATTGGAAGAAAAAAATGGTATTGCGGTATACGTGAATGAATGTATTTGTTCAAACTAAAGTTGCCTTGGAAAAGAGCGAAAGAACTGATTTATGCTGTGCAAACATAAAACAACTTGAGCTACAGGTAATGCCTTTCTTCTCTTTATTCGTTAAATAGCGTATTTCAAGCCTGATTTACAGGAATTTTTTTGTCTATGAATTAAGTTGAATAGTGCCATATATTATTCCAATAACTCAATAGATTTTTTACCTGTTGAAATCGGTTCTTTGAAACGAACATGACAGCTTCCAGCTAACTCATAAAGACAAGATAAAATCCTGTCATGTGAGTTAATTAAGACCATATAAATCGAAAATCTATAAAGATATGGAATATTGATGACCGGGCTGGCGCCAGGACACACAGGCGCATGATTAAAACCGGTCATGGAATTGCATGTGACCGCTTGAATCAAAAAAATTTTAAACACATGAAAGTCACACTGAAGGATATCGCCAAGTCAACCAACTTCTCCATTTCTACAATATCGAGAGCGCTTCGAGGAGAAGGCCGTATTTCTGAAGAGAATAAGAAAAAGATTCTCGAAACGGCATATGAAATGGGTTACAAGGTACCTGCAGGCAAGAAAAATGCTTCACAAATCAAAACAAAACATATCGCTATTATCACCCAGTTTCATACGGGAGAGTTTTATGCTTCTTTTTTTGATGGTTTCGACAAAGCTGCGCAAGATCTGAATATTGTAGTCAGCCTGTTCAATGTTTCCAGTAAAATTGATGCCATTGACGTCTTAATCAACAATCTGAAATCACTGGGATACTCTGCGGCTGTAATTTTTGTGCCGGGACTCACTGAAAAAATGTACCAAAGGTTATTGCTTGCTTCCCCATCAGACTTTCCAATGATTTCCTGCTCAAATATATACAGGCCTGTACTGGATACCG
>PWJM01000070.1 GCA_003560915.1 Syntrophomonadaceae bacterium | reverse complement strand
CTGTCAGCAAATATATTGAAAATCCTTTCCCCTTAAAGCAAAAATGCTATAATTACTCTTGTCTTCTAATTTACTAAAACGCAACAATTTTGGGAAAGTCCAAAATATCCAAGAAATAAGGTTAATAGCTTCACGGCACTTCTATTTCCACAGGTTGTTTAATTTTTGTAGATCTCAGGTTGGTAAGAGTTACTCCGGCAATGATAATCAGCCCACCTAATAGCTGAAGATAACCCAACTGCTCACCCAGGACAAGCCCTGCAGCCAGTACGGTAACCAATGGTATTCCATTAATAAACACAGCGGCGTGGGAAGTCTTTATTTTGGATAGGGCATAATTATAGGATAGAAAAGCGATCACTGTAGAAAATATAATTAAAAACCCCAATGCCGCCAGAGAAATTGGCTCTATGAGCTGCCAGTCCATAGTATTATAACGGAAAATAAACAATGGCAGGAAGAATAAACCTCCATAGAAAAACTGATACGCCGTAATGTTCATCACTGATATTTTCGTGGTTAAGCGCCGGGCAAGAATCATATATACTGCTGCAGAAATTACCGCAAAAAACACCAAGACATTTCCGGTTAAAGAGCTCACCGCATATTGGGGATTGTCATCAAAGAGAGCAAGCAACAGCACCCCGGCCACGGATAATAATATGCCTGTCCATTCCCGTTTGTTTAAACGTTCCTTTAGAAAAATACTGGCCAATAACGAAGCAGCCGCGGGTACACCCGCAATAATCATCGAAGCGCTGGAAGCAGAGGTAAGCTGTAACCCTAATGTTTCAAAGGTGAAATATAATCCTGGCTGAAACAATGCCAGCAAAGCAAGCTGACCATGGGTTTTAGCATCCAGCGCTTTTGTCCTTTGCATAAGTAGAAGCAGCAGGCCAAATAAAAGTGAAGCCCCTGCAAATCGAATGAACATATAGCTCAGGGGAGTAAAGCTCATCAGCACAATCTTTGTAGCCACAAATGAACTCCCCCATAATAAAACAGGGAGAATAAGTGCGATATAAGTAGATGACCTCATAAATAAACTTTGAAGTTTTTTGGTTTTTACGGTTTTCGTAGACACCTGTTATTTTACCCCCTTTCATTATGTTAACATATTAAAAGAGATCCTCCAATATTTTTTCAATGTACTTGCCCCGGCAATATTTTTTTGCATTTCGAACATTTGTGCTGTAGATATATGGCTTTATTTATAAAGGCCTCAGGTCTGGAAAGTGCCCTGGCTTAGAAGAATGTTTTCACGAAAGGAGTTATACGTTTTGATTCATGTCATTTACGGAAAAGACTCGTATTCTATGGTCAGAGAACTATTAGAGAGTATGAAACCGGAAAAAGAATGGAATAAGGGTTCCTTAATCGCTTTAAAACCCAACCTGGTGGTATCCAAGCCTTCCGATTCAGGGGCCACCACTTCACCGGAGGTGACCAGAGGGGTCATTGAACATTTCAAAGATAAAGGCTTTTCCAATCTGGTTATAATGGAAAGTTCCTGGGTCGGAGACAGCACAGAAAAAGCTTTTAAAGTATGTGGTTACGAAAATCTTGCCCGAGAGTATAACCTTGACCTGTTTGACCTGAAAAAAGATAAGGCTGTCAAAAAGAAAGGGAAGAGTCTGACCCTTTCCCTTTGTGAAAAAGCGTTAGAAGTAGATTACCTCATCAACCTTCCTGTACTAAAGTCCCACTGTCAAACCAGGCTCACCTGTGCTCTTAAAAATCTAAAGGGCTTAATTCCCGATAGGGAAAAGAGACGTTTCCATGACTTGGGGCTGCATGAGCCCATCGCCGAACTTAATTTTCTCATCAAAACCAGTTTAATAATCGTTGATGCTGTGATAGGGGACCTGACCCATGAAGAGGGAGGGAATCCGGTGGAAATGGGACGAATTATTGGAGGGGTGGATCCGGTTCTCATTGATTCTTATGCTGCAGAATTAATCGGGCTGGATGTAGAAGAGATTCGCTATATATCCATGTCAAAACAGCTGGAGATAGGGAACCTGTTCAATAAAGATACCGAGGTAAAAGAGTACAGACTGGACAACTATCCTGAGATTACCTTAGAACCTTCTCCCCGGGTAAAAAGACTGGCCAGATATATTGTTGAAGGGGGAGCCTGTTCCCCCTGCTACGGAGCTCTTATTCATGCCCTTTCACGCCTGGAGGAAAAGGGAAACCTGGGAAAAATCCCAGACAAAATATTTATCGGCAGGAAGTTTAGAGATATGAAATCAACTTCCCCGGGTATAGGACTGTGCACGGCCAAATTCAGCAAAAATATTTCCGGATGCCCCCCAAAAGCCCTGGACATTGTAAAATATTTGGAAGAACACTTCGTAAAAAACAACTAGTTCTATTACCCTATAAATATTATTCTTATTTAGGGCAGAAAAAATCATGGATTTTTAAGTTTTTTAAATTGTGCATGTTATTTGCTGATATAATGTTATTAAGAAAAATTACTATAAGGAGGAATAATAAGATGCATCCCCTACATATAAGCCTTCTGGATGGTTTTGAAGATGAGTTTGTGATCATAAAAGTGAATAAAGATACCGTGTTTTCCAAATATGAAGTATTCTCAAAACTCGGAAAGGGTTGTGCAGAGATTTTAGAGGTAAAGGTTGAGGAAGGAGAGGTAGAGGTAGAATTTTCTCTGCCTCTGAGGAATCTTTCGGAAGTTATAAAAATAATGGTTTTGTCTCCAATCTACCTGGGTTTTTCTATTCAT
>PWJM01000146.1 GCA_003560915.1 Syntrophomonadaceae bacterium | reverse complement strand
TCATCCGGGCTGAGTTCGAGTACGTTCCGGTCGGACGGGGTACATTGCGTTAATTGAAATAAAAAAAATGCTGCTGTGAGAAATGTAAAAAATACTTTTACGATTGATAGGAGAGATATCTTCATCGGGACTTTTATTAATATTCTGACTCTTTTTAGAATAAGTCAGTAGGAAAAGAAAAAGTTAAACCAACTTTTACCGGTTATTGATACCTGGTTTCATACATGGATGAAACCAGGTTGATTATCAATAACCGGCTCAAGTATGGGAATTATGTAATCTTAACGATTACCGCGCTCAGGTTTAAAAATGTTTAGTAACCCGGGTTTTGTGTCAGGTTTTCATTATTTCGCAATTCAGAATCAGGAATCGGAAAGAGTAATTCTCTTTCGGATAAAGTTGGACCATAAACAAAAGTATGGCCTACATAATCCTCAAATTCACCGGTGTTTGCGTTAAAAGCCTGACGCAACCTCACCATATCATACCATGTCTTATTTTCATAAGACATCTCATGCCATTTTTCTCTCCAGATCGCTTCCCGGAACTCATCCTGGCTTAATCCTTGTAAATCATCAAGCTCTGCCCTGCTTCTGATGGCGTTTACAGCATCATAAGCTGTCGTGGTCGGTCCGGAAACTTCATTTGATGCCTCTGCATAGATGAATGAAACTTCTGCATATCGATAGAGTGGCCAGTTCAGGCCTGATACCGCAGTTTCCGTATGGGCAATTGGATCCATCCACTTATAGATATACCAACCTCCAAGGTTCCTTGTTTGGCTTCTGTCTGATTCAAGTGTGAATTCGCGATAATAGAACTCTTTTTCCTGTGTCCTTTTATCTCCGTCTTCGTATGAATTGACAAACTCGGTCTGAGCATAGATTCCACCCGTTTCTGCTGAAAAGAGTGATATTCCCTGGTTGTAAGGTACCAACACAAACTGAAGCCCATTATGATTGATTATATCAGTATCATATTGAACCATGAAGATGTGTTCACCGGTATTTTCGGTACTCTCATTTCTGAGGTCGGCATAGTCATCGAACAGATAGAATTCATTGGAATTGATCACTTCTGCTGCTTTGTCACGTGCCAGTTCATAATACTGATCACCAGCCTGAAGTGGATATCCGGCCATGGTCAAATATACTTTGGCTAAGAGAGTCTTAGCAGCACCCATAGAAACCCGGCCACTTTCATCTTTAAATGGTAAACCTGAATTTTGTTCAACCCACTCAAGGTCAGAAACAATCAGGTTATAGATATCGGCAACAGGAGCCCGTGATGGCGCAAGCTGTTCAGAAGTCAGGTCAACCGGTTCATCAACCAACGGAACTTCACCGAATAATCGAACCAGGTTGAAATAATAATAGGCTCTCAAAAACCTGGCTTGTCCAAGAAGGCGGTTTTTTTCTGCATCATTCATTTCAATGCCTGGTATGTTAGCGATCGCAACATTTGCATTGGCGATACCACGATAGTGACTGTTCCAGTAAGTTTCTCCATAGGAATTCTCAGATGTATTCTGAAGATTCCTGATGTTGATACTATGTATTGCCTGTCCCAGTTCTGTATTCGCAAGACCGGTCTGAAATTCAGTCATCATCCAGGCTGCCCCGCCAAAACCACCGCCACGAACTGCCCGTAAATCTTGATAGATAGCAGATATAGCAGTTCTGGCATGCTCAGGCTGCGTATAGTAGTTGTCCATGGTGAAAGAAGTGGGGTCCGTTTCCGTGAGGAAATCTTCACAACCCACAAACACAATGGCGAAACTCCCTAATAAAACAATAGGTGCTAAAATTCTTTTAATCGTTTTCATAATCGTTTTCCTATACATGTGTTTAAAAGTCGAGGTTCATTCCCAGCATAAAGACACGAGCCTTTGGATATTCAAAGTACTGGGCTCTTCCCCGGGAAAATTCATTTCCGGCTGTTGATACTTCAGGATCATATCCGGGAAAATCAGTCAGCGTGAAAAAGTTTTGTGCAGATGCATAAACCCTTAAGCTGCGAATACTGAACTGGCTGAGAAGTTCCGGTGAAAAATTGTAACCGACCGTCAAATTTCTGCCCCGGATAAATGAACCGTCTTCAAGCCTGTGTGTATCGTTATTGGTATCATACCCGGCTTGTGTTGGCCTTAACTGTGCAATCGGCGTGTCCTGATTATCAGGCGTCCATGCATCCAGTACAGTTCGCAAACTGTTTGAAATACCAACCCTGTCTTCGGTAGAATGCCTGGCTTCCCACATCACATCGTTACCATAGACAAACTGGATATCGACCAGCAAATCAAAATTGCGATATGAAAAATTATTGATGATTGTACCATAACCATCCGGCATACCATTACCGATAATGACCTGGTCAGCCGGTGTTATTGCACCATCACCATTTACGTCCAGATATTTAATATCACCAGGAAGCCGGTTATACTGAGCCGCTTCTGCAGCTTCATCTGTATTCCAGGTTCCGAGATGTACATATCCCATAAATGAATTCACCGGGTATCCTTCCCGGATAATACTTCCGGCTCCACCACCATGCACACCACCACCAGTGAAAATATCAGACCCGCCATGGAGTCGTAATACTTCATTTCTGTTGGTCGACCAGTTAAAATTAGTGCTCCAGAAGAAATTGGCGGTATTTATATTAAATGTGGTCAGTGAGAGCTCAATACCTCTGTTCTCCATACTGCCGATATTCTCTGTCACTGTTGCATAACCACTGGATCTTGGTACAGGCC